>NZ_JBEXUI010000011.1:0-71800 GCF_040614395.1 Nocardia sp. NPDC005998
CGGCCCCCCCTTTTGCCGCGCCCCCCCCCGCCTCGGTATTACTGACGCTCCAGCGTCGGGATCACCACGTCGTTCAGGTATTCCTCGATGCTGCGGCCGCCGCGCTGGGCTTCGTGCACGACGACCTGCCGTTCCGCCGCCTTTTGCTTCAGTGCCGCACGGGAATCCGGTTCCACCCCGCCGCCGATTATCAGGTCGGTGATCTCGCCGGTGTCGAGGGCGCGCAACGCGTCGGCGTCGGCGATGCAGCCCTCGGCGGCAAATCCATTGGCGCGCAACAGCTTGATCGCGGTGTCGACGACGGCTTGTCCGCGGCCGATGGCAAGTACTTGCATGTCAGACTCCTGTCGGTACCAGTTCCAAAGGGTCATCGATTTCAAGGTGCTCGGGCCGTGCGTCCCTGGGTAGCACGAGGAAGCCGAGGCACATCACGGCCAAGAGGCCGACCCCGTACCACAGCGTGTATTCGAAGGTGTTGGCGAAATTCACCGCGTTGGCTCGTTCCCCCGCATCGGTGAGCACCTGCGTCACAGCATAATTGCCCGCATCGGAACTGCGGCAACTGGCCGGGATCTCGGTCGGATCGACCTCGGTGGACCGATCACGCACGCACGCAAGGAAATTCGTGACGATCTCCGCCTGTGCCGGTTCCGGCACACCGATCGCGAACAGCTCGCGCAGGCCGAGGAGATCACGGCCGGATTGGATGCGGATGTGACGGCGTCGCTCGACCCCGAAGAGCGCGCGACGCTCGTCGAGCTCCTACAGCGCACCGCGATGGGCAATGGGCTGATCCCGGATATTCATCCCGGCCTCCAGGCCGGATAGCGGCTGAGCTACGGCATCAGATCAGTACACCCGGATTGAGGATTCCGGCCGGATCCAGCGCCGATTTGGCGGCCCGCAACGCATTCGCGAACGGGTCGGGGCGCTGTCGGTCGTACCACGGTCGGTGATCCCGGCCGACCGCGTGATGGTGGGTAATGGTCCCGCCCGCACCCGAGAGTGCCTCGGAGACAGCGGCTTTGATGTCGTCCCACTGCGCGAGCGTGCTGCCCCGGCGACCCGTGGCGTAGATGCCGAAATATGGTGCCGGACCGTCCGGATACACGTGGGTGAAGCGACAGGTCACCACGCCGGTGGCGCCGACCGACCGGATGGCCGCGTTCGCGGCCTCGGTCACCGATGCCTTCAGATTGTCGAATTTGTCCCAGGTGCAGGCGGTTTCGAAGGTTTCGGTGATCATCGATCGGGCCGCGAGGGCGTCGCGCTGGTAGGGCATCCGCAGGAAGGATGATCGCCAGGTATCGGCCGCGCCCGAACTCGGTTGGCGCGCGTCGGATTCGGTGTAGCGCGCGGGTTCGGGCAGAGTGCCGCCGTGCTCGGCGACCAACTCCAGCGCGCGTTCCATCCAGGTGCGCGTCGGGTGATCGGCGGATTCGAATCCGAGTACCAGTACGCCGCCGCTGGTGGCGGCACCGGCATTGAGAAATGCCTCGGCCGGATCGAGCAGTCGGCAATTGCTCGGGTGCAGACCGGACTGTGCGATGGCCCTGGTGGCGGCAACTGCCTGCGCATAATCGTCGAAGTGCGCGGAAGCCGTTGCGCGCCAACGTGGTCGGTCCTGTAGGCGCATCCACGCCTCGGTGATGATGCCGAGTATCCCCTCGGAGCCGAGGAACATCCGGTCCGGCGACGGCCCCGCCCCGGATCCGGGCAGCCGCCTCGATTCGCTGATGCCCGTCGGTGTCACCACCCGCATCGACTCGACCAGGTCATCGATATGTGTGTACAGCGTGGCGAAATGCCCACCGGCCCTGGTGGCCAGCCAGCCGCCGAGGGTCGAGAATTCGAACGACTGCGGAAAATGCCGCAGCGTCAGATCCGCGCCGCGCAGCTGATCCTCCAATGCCGGTCCGAACACTCCGGCCTGTATTCGCGCGGCCCGGCTGGTCCGATCTATTTCCAACACGCGATCGAGGGCGCTCAGGTCCAGGCTGATCGCCCCGGCGAATTCGCCTGCCGCCCGGCCGGAATCGCGGTTCGTCCCGGCCGAATCGGTAGATGACGGATCGGACAATCGCGGCTCCACCCCGCCCACCACCGACGTCCCGCCGCCGAACGGAATTACCGCGATATTCGCCCCGGCCGCCCAGTCCAGAACGTCGACGATATCGCCTTCGTCGCGCGGCCGAACGACCAGATCCGGCGCATTGCCCACATCACCGAGCAGATTGCGCACCACATCGCGAAATGCCTGACCGTGTGCGTGTGCCGCTCGATCGGCCGGATCCGCCGACACCAGTTCGGCGAGCGAATCCGGCGCGGTCACCCGCGGTTCGGGCAGCCCGAGCGATTCCACCGATGGCGGTTCGTGTGGTGTGAGATCCGCCCCCGGCAGCATTGCCGCGACCCGCGCCGTCAGCGCGTCCAACTCCGCGCCGACGACCGCATCCTCGACATTGCCCCAGCCCCACCACGACCGCGTCCTCGTCGCCACGACCACTCCTCTCGGCGGTCCGATCGGCCGCACCACCGCCCGCCATCCTCGTGGAGCACCGATCGCCGGGCAAGCACACGCGATATCCCGGGCCGACAACGCCACCGAAATGCAGAGGCGGGTGACCGGCTCGACCGGACCGGCGCCCTCCGTGCCCAGGCGGCAACGGTTACGAGCCCGGTAGGCGGGGTCCGATAAGCCGAGGGCAGGGGGATTCATCGGGACTGGATCGGGGTTGGTCACAACTGGTGCACGTTCCTCGCCTGCGTCCATCCGGCTGGTGAGAATGGCGGACAGTGCCCTGCCGAGCGGTCCGGGAATAGATCGCGCAGGACGCCGGTTGAGCCGTTCGACAACATTGAGTGGGTTCGGCTCAAGTTTGAGTTGACTCCCGGCCGTAATCGGGTGCAGGATTGAGTCGACCACGCTCAGCGTTGCTGGGACCGTGCTCCGTGAGGTGCTTGGGGCGAGGTCTCGCGGCAGCCGAACACGGATGTCGCAGGGCGGGCAGATCGCCCGAAACCCGCGATTACCCAGCACCGACAGAAGTAGTTACGTCAACTAGGAGGAACAACCATGGCTCGTGCGGTCGGAATCGACCTCGGGACCACGAACTCGGTCGTCGCCGTTCTCGAAGGCGGCGAGCCGGTCGTCGTCGCGAACTCTGAAGGATCGCGCACTACCCCCTCGATCGTCGCGTTCGCCAAGAACGGAGAGGTTCTGGTCGGCCAGCCCGCCAAGAACCAGGCGGTCACCAACGTCGACCGCACCATCCGCTCGGTCAAGCGGCACATCGGCACCGACTGGTCGGTGGACATCGACGACAAGAAATACACCGCACAGGAGATCAGCGCGCGCGTGCTGATGAAGCTGAAGCGTGACGCCGAGGCCTACCTGGGCGAAGAGATCACCGACGCGGTCATCACCGTGCCCGCGTACTTCGAGGACTCGCAGCGTCAGGCCACCAAGGAGGCCGGTCAGATCGCCGGTCTGAACGTGCTGCGCATCGTCAACGAGCCCACCGCGGCCGCGCTCGCGTACGGCCTGGACAAGGGCGATAAGGAACAGACCATCCTGGTCTTCGACCTCGGTGGCGGCACCTTCGACGTCTCGCTGCTGGAAATCGGCGAGGGCGTCGTCGAGGTCCGCGCCACCTCCGGCGACAACCACCTCGGTGGTGACGACTGGGACGAGCGCGTCGTGACCTGGCTGGTCGACAAGTTCAAGGCCAGCGCGGGCATCGACCTGACCAAGGACAAAATGGCCATGCAGCGCCTGCGTGAGGCGGCTGAGAAGGCCAAGATCGAGCTCAGCTCCAGCCAGAGCACCTCGATCAACCTGCCCTACATCACCGTCGACGCGGACAAGAACCCGCTCTTCCTCGACGAGCAGCTGACCCGCGCCGAATTCCAGAAGATCACCTCGGACCTGCTCGACCGCACCCGCGCGCCGTTCCAGTCCGTGATCAAGGATGCGGGCATCAACGTGGCCGATATCGACCATGTCGTGCTCGTCGGTGGTTCCACCCGTATGCCCGCGGTGAGCGATCTGGTCCGCGAGCTGACCGGCGGCAAGGAGCCCAACAAGGGCGTGAACCCGGACGAGGTCGTCGCCGTCGGCGCCGCCCTGCAGGCCGGTGTGCTCAAGGGTGAGGTCAAGGACGTCCTGCTGCTCGATGTGACCCCGCTGTCGCTGGGCATCGAGACCAAGGGTGGCGTGATGACCAAGCTCATCGAGCGCAACACCACCATCCCGACCAAGCGTTCGGAGACCTTCACCACCGCCGACGACAACCAGCCGTCGGTGCAGATCCAGGTGTTCCAGGGTGAGCGCGAGATCGCCTCGCACAACAAGCTGCTCGGCTCCTTCGAGCTGACCGGAATCCCCCCGGCCCCGCGCGGCGTGCCGCAGATCGAGGTCACCTTCGACATCGACGCCAACGGCATCGTGCACGTGACCGCGAAGGATAAGGGCACCGGCAAGGAGAACACGATCAAGATCCAGGACGGCTCCGGCCTGTCCAAGGAGGAGATCGACCGGATGGTCAAGGACGCCGAGGCGCACGCCGCCGAGGACAAGGCCCGCCGCGAGGAGGCCGAGACCCGCAACCAGGCCGAGTCGCTGGTGCACCAGACCGAGAAGTTCATCAAGGAGAACGAGGACAAGGTCCCGGCCGACGTCAAGACCAAGGTCGAGGCGGCCATCGCCGAGGCGAACGAGGCGCTCAAGGGCACCGATATCGCCGCGGTGAAGTCCGCGGTGGAGAAGCTCGCGACCGAGTCGCAGGCGCTGGGCCAGGCCATCTACGAGGCGTCGGCGGCCGAGTCCGCTGCCTCCGGCAACGGCGCCGCCAGCTCCTCGGCTGGTGACGATCAGGTTGTGGACGCCGAAGTTGTGGACGAGCCGGTCGACACGGAGAAGAAGTGACACAGGGAAACTCCGAACAGGAGCCGATCACCTTCGTCGACAATCGTGGAATCGATCCGCAGGAGCGGAGCCCGCGCAGCGACCAGTCGGCACAGACTGGTGAGGTTCGGGAACCGGCGGGGGCAGAGGCCGCCGCCGGGCCCGGCCCGGAAGCCGGGAACGGCACCGAACCCCTCCTCGGTAACGATGTGGGCGCCGACGTCCTGGCCGAGACCATCACCAAGGAGCTGGCCGAGCGCACCGCCGATCTGCAGCGGCTGACCGCCGAATACGCCAACTACCGGCGGCGGGTCGAGCGGGACCGGCAGGCGACCATCGAGGCGGCCAAGGCCGCCGTGGTCTCCGAATTGCTCGGTGTCCTCGACGATCTCGATCGTGCGCGCGCCCACGGCGACCTCGAAACCGGACCGCTCAAGTCGGTCGCGGACAAGCTCGCCGACGCGCTGCACAAGCAGGGTCTGCAGGAATTCGGTACCGAGGGCGAGCCCTTCGACCCGACCCTGCACGAGGCCGTGCAGCACGAGGGCGACGGACACGATCCGGTGATCGGTGTAGTTATGCGCAAGGGCTATCGGTTCGGCGATCGGGTGCTTCGGCACGCGCTCGTCGGGGTAACCGATGGCGTGGCCGATCTGGTCGAAGAAGAGGCATCCGATGATGCCAATGCGAACAACCAATAAGAACCCGAGAGGAGGAGATGCCCGGTGAGTCAACGGGAGTGGATCGAAAAGGACTTCTACAAGGAGCTGGGTGTCTCCTCCAGCGCCTCGCAGGACGAGATCAAGAAGGCGTATCGCAAACTCGCTCGTGACTTGCATCCGGATGCCAACCCCGGCGATACCAAGGCCGAGGAGCGGTTCAAGACCGTCAGTGAGGCACATGCCGTGCTGTCGGATCCGGCCAAGCGCAAGGAGTACGACGACACCCGAAAGCTGTTCGCGGGTGGCGGATACGGGCGCGGTGGCTTCACTCCCGGTACGGGCGGCGGCTTCTCGCAGGACTTCAATATCGGCGACATCTTCGGCCAGGCGAATGCGGGCGACGGTGGCCTCGGTGACCTGCTGGGTGGGCTGTTCAACCGGGGCGGCACGCGAACCTCGAGCCGCCCGCGCCGCGGTGCGGATGTGGAGACCGAGACGACCCTCGGGTTCCGCGAGGCCGCGCAGGGCGTCACCGTTCCGCTGCGGATGACCAGTCCGTCGCCGTGTACCACCTGTCACGGCAGCGGCGCCAAGCCGGGAACCAGTCCGCGAGTCTGTCCCGTCTGCAATGGCAACGGCGTGATCAGCCGCAACCAGGGTGCGTTCGGCTTCAGCGAGCCGTGCGACGAATGCCGTGGTACCGGCTCGATCATCGATGACCCGTGCGTCGACTGCCACGGCAGCGGCATCCAGAATCGGACCCGCACCATCACGGTCCGGATTCCGCCCGGTGTCAGCGACGGGCAGAAGATCCGGCTGGCCGGACAGGGTGAGGCCGGGCTGCGTGGCGCGCCCTCGGGTGACCTCTATGTGACCGTGCACGTCAGCCAGGACAAGGTCTTCGGCCGCAATGGCGATGACCTGACCCTGGTGCTGCCGGTCAGTTACAGTGAATTGGTGCTGGGCACAACGGTTTCCGTGCCCACACTGGAAGGGCGCGTCGGCGTCAAGGTGCCGCCCGGCACCGCGGACGGCCGCATCCTGCGGGTGCGTGGCCGTGGCGTGCCCAAGCGCGGCCCCGCCGGCGGGGCGGGCGATCTGCTCGTCACCGTCAAGGTGGCCGTGCCGCAGAAGCTGGACGACAATGCCACCGAGGCGCTCAAGCGGTTCGCGGAGGCGGAGAAGACCAGCGGGTTCGATCCGCGTGCGGGATGGGCAGGTGCGTGATGTCCGATAATCCGAAGCAGGCATCCGGTGGGTCGGCGCGGGCCGAGTTCTTCATGATCTCGGTCGCGGCCCAGCTGGCGGGTATGCATGCGCAGACACTGCGCACGTATGACCGCCTGGGACTGGTTACGCCGCAACGGACTTCGGGTGGCGGTCGACGTTATTCGGCACGGGACGTCGAGCTGCTGCGCGAGGTGCAGCGGCTGTCCCAGGACGAGGGCGTCAACCTGGCGGGCATCAAGCGCATCATCGAACTCACCAATCAGGTCGAGGAACTGCAACAGCGGGTCGCCGAAATGTCGGCCGAGCTGGATCGGCTGCGCGCGGGGTACCGCCCCGATCTCGCGCCGCCGCAACGCAGTACCGCACTGGTGGTGTGGAAGCCGCGCAATCGGCGCTGAAAGGCGCTTCGGCAAAAGCAACGGCTCCGGGATTCGGTACACAACCGAGCTCGGAGCCGTTGTCGTTTCGCCAATGGGTAAATGCGTTATGCGACAACGCCGTAACCACTGCCGCAGCGAATAACCGCTGGCAGTACTCGAGCAAACTCCCGATTCCGGATTTCGGCATACGGCAGGTGGTTCGTGGCTGCGCGGCGTCGGCTCGCAACCGATAGGGTTGCCGATGATGTGCCGAGCTGTGAAGTTTGCTGCGGACGGTATTTCAGCAAACTATTCGCCGGATCGCCCGTGTGTTTTCGTCGGTCGCCAGGCCGGCGGGATGCGCGGCGTTTGCCCGAGCCGGGTAAGTGGTTGCGGCGCGCGGGTTGCCGAGGAATCGCTCTCGGAGCCGCAATGGGATGAATCTTGCAAAACGGGCCGTGCGAAACCGGCAGGTATGTGACGGATTTCGCCGCCGTGTTCGTTCTTTCGGTTTGTTTTCAAGGGTTTTCGTGGTGTTGACCGCCGTTTCAGCCGAATTACATGCTTGATGTTTATCCGACTGATTCCGTAGCTGGCAAACCTCGCCTACACTCGTTCGCATTGGCTGCTGTCAAGTGTCCCGCAGCACCTCACTTGTCGGCCACGGATTGTGTTCGAGCGCAAAAAGGGGTTGTGACACAAATGGATTCGCGGACGGTCGCTTTGATCAGAACAACGTTCAAGGCGGTTGCTGCGGAGGAGGGCGGCCCCGCCAAGCTAGCCAGTTCGTTCTATGCAATCCTTTTCACCAACTACCCCGCCGCAAGGGACTTTTTTCCGGCGGCCATGGATGCGCAGCGTGACCGATTGGTCAAGGCCATCTCCTATGCGCTGGATCGGCTCGAGGAGCCGGACAAACTATTGCCATTCCTCGCCCAACTCGGGCGGGATCACCGCAAGTACGGTGTACAGGCCGCGCACTACACCGCCGTGGCCACCTCGCTGAAGTCCGCGATGCGGATCTTCGCGGGCGCCGAGATGTGGACCGACGAGGTCGACCGGGCGTGGGATGAGGGCCTGAAGATCATCGGCGACACCATGATCGGCGCGGCCGAACAGGAATCGGCGCCATCGGTCTGGTCCGGAACCGTCGTCGAGTGCCGCGAGGTGCTGCGCAATCTCGCCGTTGTCCGGCTGCAATTGGATCAGCCGATGCAGTACGCCGCTGGCCAGTACATCAGCGTGCAGATTCCGTCCCGGCCGCGCATGTGGCGCTATATGTCCCCGGCGGTGCCCGCGAATGCGAACGGGGAGATCGAATTCCATGTCCGCGGAGTGCTCGGCGGCTGGGTCAGTCCGGCCATCGTCGGCCACACTGCCGTCGGTGACCAGTGGTACCTCGGTTCACCCCTGGGCGGACTCGGCATACCGCGCAATGTGAAACGCAAAATGCTGATGGTCGGCTGCGGTACCGGCATCGCACCCCTGCGCGCCCAGCTCATGGCGATGGCACAGCGGCGCCTCAATCCTCGGGTGCACCTGTTCGTCGGCGGACACCATCCCTGTGATCTCTATGATCTGGAGATCCTGAGCCAACTGGCCACCGCCAATAAGTGGCTCACCGTCACCCCGGTCACCGAGAGCGATGAAAACCCCTGGTGGTATCTGGATTCCGGCGAGCCCGAACGCATCTGGCCGGGCCTGGATGCCCGGGTGACCGGCCAGATCGGCAAGGTCGTCGCCAGTTACGGTTCCTGGGCCGACCGGGATGTGCAGATCGTCGGCTCACCCTCGATGGTGCAGACCACCAAGTTCCGCTTGATGGCCGCCGGTACCCAAACCAAGAACATCCGCCACGACCCGCTCTTCTGAATCTTCGGCTGAATTTTTGGCCACGCCTACGGCGCGAACGTCGCTCGTAAGACTCGCTCCGTGGTGGTCCGGTCCGGTTGTTAAAGTCCCTCGAATTGTATTGCGGCAGGGGAAGTTCCGGTTTCCACCAGCCGATCCAGGGTCACCCGGACCATATTCGGTGAGCCACAGACCAGCACCTGATGGTTGTTGAACGCGCCGTGTGAAGCAACCACATCCGCGAGCGTGCCGAAGAGCATGTCATCGAGCGGGAATCCGATATCCACCCGCGAATGCTCGTACCACTCGTCGACCCAACCCGGGTCCTCCGGGCTCTCGATGACGGGAATCACAGTGAGCCAGGGCAATTCGTTCGCCAGCAGGAACAGCATGTCGTCGGCGTACAGATCGCGCGGGGAGCGGCCGCCGGTGAACAGATAGGTCGGCGGCGGATCCTCGTGTCGGGCGAGCTCGAGGATCTGGGCGCGCATCGGGGCCAGACCGGTGCCGCCCGCGATCAGCACCACCTCATCGCCGTACGGGTCGACATTGAAAGTGCCGAGGGGAGCGCCGATCTGCCATTCGTCGCCGGGTTTGGTGTCGGTGACGATGCTGCCGCTGCACCAGCCGCCGGGCACCGTGCGCACATGGAACTCCAACTTGCCGTCCAGCGACGGCGGCAGCGCAGGGGAGAATCTGCGACGCATGCCGGGATGCTGCGGCACCCGGACCTCGACGGACTGCCCCGCGAGGAACGGGACGTACTCGCCGATCAAGCGGATCACCGCGACATCGTGGCGCAGCCGATGGTGACCGACCACCGTCGCCTTCCACTCGGGCGCGGAACCATTGCCGAGCGAGCTCGGATCTATTGTCATTGCTTCTCTCACACGGGATCTGAGCTGATTGCCCACTCTGGGGTGCCGACCGCCATGAGGGCACGGCGGGTATCGGCGATCATGCGGGCCGACCCGGCGATCTGGATCTGGCGGTCGGCCCAGGAACCGAAGCTGGCCACCACCGCGCCCAGATTTCCGATCAGGCGGCGGTGCATGCCGTACGGCTCTTCCTGCGGCGGATGCGGATACCACCACGGGTTGGTCTTCTGTTCGCACACCGGGACCACGGTCAGCCATGGATTGCTCTGCGAGAGCTGCCACATGTTCTCGACGTCGTACAGATCGCAGGGGTAGCGCCCGCCGATGAAGAAATGCACGCGCGGGTTGATACCGCGCTGGCCCATCTCGATCAGTTGTGCGCGCAGCGGGGCGATGCCGGTGCCCGCGCCGATCAGCAGCACATCGCGGCCGCTTTCGCGATCGATGTGCAGGCCGCCGAGCGGACCCGCGATCATCCAACGGTCGCCGACCCTGGTCTCATTGACAATGGCCGGACTCACCCAGCCGCCGCGGATCTTGCGAACATGGAATTCGATCTCGCCATACGGATTCGCGGGAATGGCGGGCGATAGGTAGCGCCACATCTTCGGCCGCTGCGGCAGCGAGATCGGCACATACTGCCCAGCCTGATACGGGATCGGACTATCGGATTGCAGCCGCACGATGGCCAGATCCTCGAGCACCCGACGATGGCCGACGACGGTCGCCTCCCAATACGGCCGCGACTTGTCGGAGTTGGCGCCGATGGCCATGGATGCGGAGATCAGGATGGTGATATCGCGCCAGCCCTCCTCGAGCGCGCGATTCCACATCGGCCCGTTGAACACCCGAAACGCGGCCAGCAGTGCCCGCCCGGCGATATCGTAGTGCGCGGCGATCACACCGAATTTGCGGTGATCGCGCGCCAGCTGCTCCAGGAACTTCTGCGCCCGTCCCCAGTCCTCGAGATTGTCGAGTACGAAATGGATGGCGGTCACCAGGCGCTTGGCCTGCATCTCCATCGCGGGCGGGAACAACTCCCGCAACTCTGGCTTCTCTGCGAACAGATGACCATAGAACGCACTGACCAACCGCTCGGGTCCGTTCGGCGATTCGATCACCGAGCGGAAGTTGGCGCGGACCAGCGCTGCCGAACGCGCATCCACGAGGTGGAGCTTCCTTTCCCTCTATGTGCTGCCCAGGGACATGTCCGTAACCGGCGGTCCTCCGCCGTCAAGTATCCCTGAAAGTCCCGTGGTCGGGTGGGTATGGCCGATCACGCCCGCGCCAACGGTAATCCGTGGGCAAATCGGGTCTGCTGTGGGCCTGACATGCAGGATAGGCGAACAGCCTGGCGGGCGGGTTACCGCTGGGTCAACTCGCCACGTTGGCGCGCACCGCCGGGGCGACCGATTCGGCGTAGCGGTGCACCTGTTCGACGGGGTTGCCCTCGGTCGGCTAGCAGATGAACGCGTCGATGCGCTGGTCGCGGTGCAGGGCGGACAGGTCGTCGACCCAGCGCTCGGGCGGGCCCGCCAGGAAGCCGTGGTCGGTGCCGTCATCGGTGATGGTGCCGGAGAGGTTGTAGACCCGGCGGATGGCGCGCGGGTCGCAGTGTGCTGCGGCGGCGGCTTCCTGCTGGAGGTTATCGGCCTCCGGAATCAGGAAAAGGCCGAATTCGGGTGGACGGGATGGCTTGTCGCGGGTGCGCACGCCGACATTCCGACGCTTCAGATGGCCAGCACGGTCTTGCCGCGCGCACCCACGGCGCCGATGACCGCGGCGGCCGAGGCCAGCGGGACGGTGGCGTCGATCGGCACCACCACATCGCCCTCCGCGACTCGCTCCAGCAGGCGCGTCAATTCCGGTGCGCGGCCGGAGGATTCGATATTGCCGCCATTGATCCCGCGGGTGCGCAGCGCCTGCTCGTCGGCGGCCCAGATGGTGGAGTAGACGGTGCCGCCGTCGCGGACCAGCGCGGTCAGCTCGGCCAGCGTTTCGGGCGGGCTGACCAGGTCGAAGAGCACGTCGACCCCGCCGGGATGTGCGGCGGCGATCTGCTCCGCGATCGGGCCCCGGGTGTAGTCGACGGTCTCGGCCGCGCCCAGCCGGGTCATCTGGTCGGCGGCCGCGCCGCGGGCGGTCGCGATGACGTGCGCACCCGCCATATTCGCCAACTGCACCAGGAACGAGCCGACACCGCCGGTCGCGCCGATGATCAACACCGTCTGACCCGGCTCGATCTTGCTGGCGTCCACGATGTCCTGGGCGGTGACGCCCGCGGTCGGCAGGGCCGCGGCCGCCACGGTCGGGACCCGGTCCGGGATCCGGACCAGTGTGGCGTTCTCGGGCAGTACCGCATACTCCGCGAAACTGCCGTGGCCGACGGGCGGGACCAGGAATTTGCCGACGACACGGTCGCCGACGGCGAATCCGGTGACGCCGGGGCCGATCGAGGACACGGTGCCCGCGCCGTCGACACCGAGGATCATCGGAAAATCGTGCGGCAGCTTGCCGTCCAGAATGCCATTGGCCATCTTCTGGTCGAAGGGGTTGACGCCCGCCGCCTCCAGTTGCACTCGCACCGCGCCCACGCTCGGCTCGGGCATCGGCATTTCGGCCAATTCGGGTGGTGCTCCGAAGCTTCGTACCACGATCGCGCGCATCCATCGCTCCTCGGGTTGGGCTGGATTGTGGTGCATAAACCAGGGCAAAGGCCATCGTAGGCATCCTTATGCCATAGACCCTGTGATTGATGCCATTCGGCAGTGTCGCGGCGTAGCGTTCAGCACGAGTCTGTTCAGGTGTCGGGCGAATCGGTGCGGTTCGTTCAAAAAACTAAAGTTGAGTGGAACAGACTCAACCTTTCGGACGTTGAACGGTGCGAAGCGGTGCGAGCCGCGCGGTGGAACCGCGTGGATTCCGGCGAGCTCGACACCGCGCATCGACTAGTAGGAAGGTGACTTGTGGACTCGTTCAATCCCACCACCAAGACCCAGGCGGCCCTGACCGCCGCCCTGCAGGCCGCCTCGGCCGCGGGCAATCCGGAGATTCGTCCGGCGCACTTGCTGGTGGCGTTGCTGGATCAAACCGATGGCATCGCCGCCCCGTTGCTCAAGGCCGTCGCGGTGGATCCGGCGACGGTTCGACACGAGGCGCAGGACATTGTCGACCGGCTGCCGCGCGCAACCGGTGCGACCACGACACCGCAGCTCGGCCGGGAGGCACTGGCCGCGATTACCGCCGCCCAGCGCCTGGCCACCGAACTCGGCGACGAATACGTCTCGACCGAACACGTCCTGGTCGGCCTGGCCGAGGGCGATTCGGATGTGACCATGCTGCTGAAGAAGTACGGCGCGACCCCCGACGCGCTGCGTGAGGCGTTCACCGCGGTGCGCGGCAGCGCGCGGGTGACCAGTCCGGATCCGGAGGGCAGCTACCAAGCGCTGGAGAAGTATTCGACCGACCTCACCGCGGCAGCGCGCTCCGGCAAACTCGACCCGGTCATCGGCCGCGATACCGAAATCCGTCGTGTCGTACAGGTTTTGAGCCGTCGCACCAAGAACAACCCGGTGCTCATCGGCGAGCCGGGTGTCGGCAAGACCGCCATCGTCGAGGGTTTGGCCCAGCGCATCGTGGCCGGTGATGTGCCGGAGTCGTTGCGCGGCAAGTCCGTTGTCTCGCTCGACCTCGGTGCGATGGTGGCCGGCGCGAAGTACCGGGGTGAATTCGAGGAGCGGCTCAAGGCCGTACTCGAGGAGATCAAAAGCAGTGCGGGGCAGATCATTACCTTCATCGATGAGCTGCACACCATTGTCGGCGCCGGCGCGACCGGCGAATCCGCCATGGACGCCGGCAATATGATCAAGCCGATGCTCGCCCGCGGTGAACTGCGCCTGGTCGGTGCCACCACGCTGGAGGAGTATCGCAAGTTCATCGAGAAGGACGCCGCCCTGGAGCGCCGCTTCCAGCAGGTGCTGGTCGGCGAACCGTCGGTGGAGGACACCATCGGCATTCTGCGCGGCATCAAGGAGCGCTACGAGGTGCACCACGGTGTGCGCATCACCGACTCCGCGCTGGTGGCCGCGGCCACCCTCAGCGACCGCTACATCACCTCCCGGTTCCTGCCGGATAAGGCGATCGATTTGGTCGATGAGTCCGCATCGCGGCTGCGCATGGAAATCGACTCGCGCCCAGTGGAAATCGACGAGGTCGAGCGCGCAGTGCGTCGCCTCGAGATCGAAGAGGTCGCGCTGGAGAAGGAGACCGATGCGGCCTCCAAACAGCGTTTGGACAAGTTGCGCCAGGAACTCGCCGACGACCGCGAGAAGCTCAACCAGCTGATGACCCGCTGGCAGAACGAGAAGAGTGCCATCGATCAGGTCCGAGTCCTCAAGGAGGAGTTGGAATCGCTGCGCGGTGAATCCGAGCGCGCCGAACGCGATGGCGATCTCGGCAAGGCCGCCGAACTGCGTTACGGGCGGATCCCGGCACTGGAGAAGCAGCTCGCCGAGGCCGAAAAGGCCTCTGCGACAGCCGGTGACGGCGAGGTGATGCTCAAGGAGGAGGTCGGCCCCGACGATATCGCCGAGGTGGTCTCGTCCTGGACCGGTATTCCGGTCGGCCGCATGATGGAGGGCGAAACCCAGAAGCTGCTGCGGATGGAGCAGGAGTTGGGCAAGCGCGTCGTCGGCCAGGCCGAGGCGGTGCAGGCGGTCTCCGATGCGGTGCGCCGGGCCCGAGCCGGAGTCGCGGATCCGAACCGGCCGACGGGTTCGTTCATGTTCGTCGGCCCGACCGGTGTCGGTAAGACCGAGCTGGCAAAGGCGTTGGCGGACTTCCTGTTCGACGACGAACGCGCCATGGTCCGCATCGATATGAGCGAGTACAGCGAAAAGCACTCCGTCGCGCGGCTGGTCGGCGCCCCGCCCGGCTACGTCGGTTACGACCAGGGCGGTCAGCTGACCGAGGCGGTGCGGCGCAGGCCGTACACCGTGGTGCTGTTCGACGAGATCGAGAAGGCGCATCCGGATGTCTTCGACATCCTGCTCGCCGTCCTCGACGAGGGTCGCCTGACCGACGGCCAGGGCCGCACGGTGGACTTCCGCAACACCATCCTCATCCTGACCTCGAATCTGGGTGCGGGTGGCGATCGGGACTTCGTCATGAACGCGGTCCGCGCGGCCTTCAAACCGGAATTCCTGAACCGCCTCGACGATGTGGTCATGTTCCACGCCCTCGACGAGGAGCAGCTGGAATCCATCGTCGACATCCAGCTCGACCAGCTGCAGAAGCGGCTGTCGCAGCGCAGGCTGAAGCTGGACGTCAGCGATTCGGCCCGGTTCTGGCTCGCGGTGCGCGGCTACGACCCGGTCTACGGCGCCCGCCCGCTGCGTCGCCTGATCCAGCAGTCCATCGGCGACACCCTCGCCAAGGAACTGCTCGCCGGTGAGGTCACCGACGGCGACACCGTCGCGGTCAACGTGACCCCGAACGGCGAGGGCCTGATAGTCGGCCGCGGCTGACCCAACCGCCCGCCCACCCCTGCGGCCCGGCTCGCGATCAACCCGCAGCCGGGCCGCCTCCGTACCCACCACGGAGCGAGTCTTACGAGTGGATACGCCGCGCCGCACGCGCGGCAAAGTGTCACAGCCTACCCTGGAGGCCATGACGAATCCCAACGATCCTTGGGCACAGCGACCGGAGGATGCGCCGACGGAACACATCGGTCCGCCGGGTAAGTCGGGGTTCGGGCAGGCGTCGCATTCGACGGACCACACCGAGGCGTACGGACCGGGCGGTGTGACGTCGGTTTATCCGTCCACCGAACAATTCGATCCGTGGGCGCCGCCGACCGCCAACGCCACCAAGGAATTCCCGCCGTACGAGAGCCAGCCGCAGTGGGGCTCGTACGGCGAGCCGTGGGCCGGGGGGCAGGATCCGACCCAGGTCGGTGCGTATCCCCAAGCGGGCGCGCAGTACCCGCCGGGTCCGCCGGGCGCCCCACTACCGCCCGACGAGCAGCCGCCGCGTAGGCGCAATACCGCCCTGTGGATTGCCCTCGGCCTCGGTGTGGTCCTGTTGATCGGCGCGGTCAGTGTGGTCGCCGGCGTGGTGCTCGGCGGTAAGGATTCCTCGTCGAGCACCGCCGCGAGCACCTCGGCGTTGCCGACCGCGGGCCGCCCAACCGGTACGGTCCCATCGGGTCAGCCATCGCCGACCCAGGCCATCCCGAGCCTTCCGGGGCTCGGCGGCATCGACAACCTCGGCGCGACCATGGGTACCATTTCCGCCAACTCCGGCGGCCAGCTGACCCTGGACACTCTCGGCGGCTCCAAGGTCACGGTGCGCACCACCGATAAGACCCAGGTGATCTCGCTGAAAGGCGGCAAGGCGGCCGATCTGCCGGTCGGCGACATGGTCATGGTGCAGGGCGATAAGGCCGCCGATGGTTCGATCGACGCGAAGATCATCATCAGCACCGCGCTGCCGGGAGGAACGCGGTGAGACGGCAGCGGGGGAAGAATATGGGCTACCCGAGCAACCCTGGGACAGTGACGCGCGATCGCTCGGTCGGCTCGATAGGCGAATGCCTCACCTTCGATCGGCCCGGCGCGGGGCTTATGTCGGACTTCGTCCGACTGCGCATATTAGGGTAGGCGACGATGACGGCAATGTGGTTCGGGTTGGCGGCGGTCGCGCTCGTTGGTGCGATCGTGCTGCTCTATTTCGATCGGGTCCAGCGACAGCGGACCGGTCATGCGCGCCAGGTCTGGGCAAAGGCCCAGGGCTATACGTATGTGTCGGTGGAACCGGCGCTCGCGTCGACCTGGCGCCGCGGTGCGCTGGCCAAACTCGGCTATCTATCCGCGGTAGACGTGGTGTCCGGAAACCGCAAGGGCGAGAAGTTCGTCCTCTTCGATCTCGAGGATGCGGCGACACTGGTCGCGGTGCGCAGGCAGATCGGTTCGGATATCGATGTGGATATGCGGCTCAAGACCGCCTCGCCACCCAAGGACGCCGATCTGGAGCTACTCGGCGCGATCGGCGACCGGGTGGTCTTCGCGACCAATCCGGAGATCGCCAGGCATGCCGTCGACCAGCGCATGGTCGCCTTCATCGAATCGCTGGCCGATACCGTGCAGATGCTCTGGAGTGAGGGCAACTGGACCCTCGGCATGCTGAATGTCGGTACGGCGGCCAAGGATTGGGAGACCGCCATCGATGCGGTGCTGCGGCTGTCGGGTCTGTTGCATGTGCTGCCGCCGGTCAGTGAGGTGCGCGGCGTGGACTCGGGCGGTCACGATCCGGGTCGGCCGCATCCGCGCAAATCGCGCTCGGCCGCGTCGGACCAGGCCGATCCGCCGGCGGGTGCGAGCCGGGGCGCCGCGCCGGAGCTGCGCAAGGGCGACCACGACGATCCGGACTACGCCGAGTCGGATTCGTCCTACGACGAATCATCTTATGACGATAGCGATTTCGATCGGCCGAAGTACCAGGAGTCGCAGTACTCCGACTATGACGACTACGACGACGAACCGGCCGCGGCTCCCGAACCGCCGCGCCGTCCGAGCCTCGCCGTGGTCCCCGACTCCCGCTCGCGGGCCCGCGATGACCGCTGGGCAGCCGAGTCGGAGGACAACTGGCCGTCGGATGACCGTCCGGCGGCACGCAAACCCGCCCAGCCCGAGTCCATCCGGCCCGAGTCGGACGAGGACGATTGGCCGCCCGCCGAGCACACGGAACAGCCCGGCGGTCCGTTCCACCCCGGATTCCGTCCATACCAGGGACCCGTGCCGCAGTGATGACCGTAGCGATTGCTTGCAGGTCGCTCGAAAAGATCAGCCCATGGGCCCCTTCTAGCTGGATTGTGCAATGAACTCAGCATCGCAGAGCGATTCGATCGGGGGCGGTGGTCGGGTGACGGGCGGGAGTGATAGTCCTGTGCGTCTGCCCGGCGCGATCCGTCCCGTCGCACTGATCACCGGACCGACCTCCGGCATCGGGCACGGATTCGCCGAGCGGCTCGCCGCCCTCGGCTACGACATGGTTCTCGTCGCCCGCGACACGGAGCGGCTGGACGCGCTGGCCGCGGAGCTGGAACGAAGATTCGCCACCCGCTCGGAGGTGCTGGTCGCCGATCTGGCCGAGGCCGCCGATCGGGAGCGGGTTGCGGCGCGCGCCGCCGACGGCGTCGAATTCCTGGTCAACAATGCGGGATTCGGGCAGTCGGGGGAGTTCTGGACCCAGTCGCCCGCGGCGGTGCAGGCTCAACTCGACGTCAATGTCACGTCGGTGGTGCAGCTGACCAGGGCCGCGCTACCCGCGATGATCGCGGCCGCCAAGGGTTCGGTCGTCAATGTCGCCAGCGTCGCCGGTCTGATCCCGGGGCGTGGCTCGACCTATTCGGCCTCCAAGGCCTACGTCGTATCCTTCACGGAAGGGTTGGCGGGTGGACTGGCCGGAACCGGTGTCCGAGTACAGGCCCTGTGCCCAGGATTCGTGCACACCGAATTCCATGAGCGGGCCGGCATCGAGATGTCGTCGCTGCCCAAGCAGTTGTGGCTGAGCGTCGACCAGGTGGTCGCCGGTTCGCTGCATGATCTGGAGAAGGGCCGGGTGCTCAGCGTGCCCGGTGTGCAGTACAAAGTGCTCACCACCGCCGCCGGAATGATCCCGCGGACCCTGGCGGCCCGACTGAATCGCGGCATGTTCAACGCACGCGGAAGGACTTAATACAGATGATCGACCAGGCAAGCAATGCGGCCGTCGCGACGGATGACCGCGATAAATTGGCCGCGCTGGTGCGTGAACTCGCCGTCGTACACGGCCGGGTCACCCTGTCCTCGGGCAAGGAGGCCGACTACTACGTCGACCTGCGCCGCGCCACCCTGCACCACGGCGCGGGACCGCTGATCGGCAAGCTGCTGCGCGAACTCGTGGCGGATTGGGATTTCGAGGCCGTCGGCGGTCTCACCATGGGCGCGGATCCGGTCGCGCTCGCCGTCATGCACGCGCCGGGCCGCCCGATCGACGCCTTTGTGGTGCGCAAGGCCGCCAAGACCCACGGCATGCAGCGCCAGATCGAGGGCCCGGATATCGTCGGCAAGCGGGTGCTCGTCGTCGAGGACACCACCACCACCGGCAACTCGCCGCTGACCGCCGTGCGCGCGCTGCGCGAGGCGGGCGCCACCGTGGTCGGCGTCGCGACCGTGGTGGATCGGGAGACCGGTGCGGATCAGGTGATCGCGGCCGAGGGGCTGGAGTACCGGTCCATCCTCGGATTGAAGGATCTCGCCCTTGGCTGAGTGCGGTCTGGGAACTCCGACCCGCCACCGACAACGGCCTACGACATCGTCGTCGATGGATGGTGATGGGCCGTTGGAGCTGTGGGCTCACTTCAGCCGGTGAGAATCAGCCGTCGTTGAATCGGCGAGCGTCTGCGGCGCGGACGATCGGCACATGTCCACCGAGTGCGATCGACTGGACCCGGGAGAACGAGGGGTGGGCGGAGAGAGCCTCGAAATCGGCATATTTCTCGATGGTGACGTAACGCTCCGGGTTGTCGACAGAACGGAGAACCTCGAACGACACACAGCCCGGCTCGGCAAGGCAAGCGCGGGCGACTTGTCGCAGCGCGTGGCCCAATTCGTCGGCATCTTCGGGACGGGACCACGCATCGGCGATGATGAGCAAAGGGGAATCCATTCCCGCACAGTAGATCACGCGTGCCGTTCGGACCCTGTCCGGTGGTTTAGTCAACCCGCCAGCTCGGACCGCCCCACATCGGGATGGATATCGGACGTCCGTGAAGGACGGCGTCACGGACTCTCGAGGGGAGTCTGCACGCGCGCTGTAAACTTCGAGTGCGGTCCCGGGTCGCAATCGCTGGTGGTCGGAGCGATGGATTGTGCTGAAACGCCGATGGTGGTGCGACCCGATAAGGGGATGCATGCGCCGAACGCAGCGAGGCGTTCGGAGACAGTGAAGGGTCGTGTGAGTTACCTGTGGTGAGCATTGCAGTCAATAAGAGTCGTGCGAATGTCGCGATGCTCGGTATCGGTGCTTACCGTCCGAAACGCCTGGTCAGCAATGAAGAGGTGTGCGAGGTACTCGACTCGACCCCGGAGTGGATCTACGAGCGTACCGGCGTGCGCAACCGCCGGTGGATCAGCGGTGACGAGACGCTGCAGTCGATCGCGGCGGCCGCCGGTGAGCGCGCGATCGTCAATAGCGGTATCGACCGGTCCAAGATCGGTGCGCTCATCCTGGCCACCTCGAGCTGGCTGACGCTGACCCCGCACGGCGCCCCGAAGGTCGCCGATGACCTGGGGATGAACGGTATCGCCGCCTTCGACCTGACCTCCGGCTGCGGCGGTTTCGGCTACGGCCTCGGTGTCGCCGCGGATCTGATCCGAGCGGGCTCGGCCGATTATGTGCTGCTCATCGGCGCCGAGACGATGACCGTCGGACTCGATCCGACCGATCGCGGCACCGCGATGATCTTCGGTGACGGCGCGGGCGCGGTGGTGGTCGGTCCGAGTGCGGAGAACGGTATCTCCCCGACGGTCTGGGGCAGCGACGGCGAGAACGCCTCGGCGATCGCGCAGGATGTCGACTTCCTCGAGTACATGGAGCGGGCGCAGGCGCTGCAGGGCACCGATCCGGCCATCGAGCCCATCGGCCGGATGTCGCTGCGGATGGAGGGTCCGCGGGTATTCCGTTGGGCCGCGGTCACTTTGCCGCGCGCGCTGGCCTCGGCACTGGAGGTTTCCGGGGTGTCCAAGGAGGACATCGAGGTCTTCATTCCACACCAGGCCAATGCCCGCATCAACGATCTGATGAAGAAGAACCTCGGGCTGTCCGATGACATCCCGGTGGCCAATGACATCGAGAACACCGGCAATACCTCCGCCGCGTCCATTCCGCTGGCGATGGAGGAGATGTTGGTGACCGGTAAGGCCAAAGGGGGCCAGACGGCGCTGCTGCTCGGCTTCGGCGCCGGGCTGAGCTATGCCGGCCAAGTCGTCACCCTGCCGCCCGCCCCGAAAGAGCCGAGCTTCTGACAGTGTCTGATTTACAGCGCTCCCGGGTCCCTACGTGGCCACGCAAGCTACCGCCTCCGGGCCCGTCGCTCACGCTGCGGCGTCCTTTTCGCGCCGCTTTTCTAGCGGCGGCGGCGGCGACTGTGTACGGCGCGGTCACCGGCCGCGACAAACTGCAGTGGATCGCCAAACCGCTGATGATGCCGCTATTGGCCGCCGATGTGGCGACCGATCGGGCGGCGCTCGACCCGGTCGACCGGACGGTCCTGCTCGGCGCGCTCGGCGCCGCGACGGTCGGCGATGTGCTGCTGATCGAGCCGGATAACGATCGCCGTTTGATCACCGGCGCCACGTCGTTCGCGATGATGCAGACCGGGTATTCGGTGCTCTGGTGGCGGCGCGGTGGACGGCCGCGTCCGGAGATCGCGCTGCCACGAGTGGTGGCCTGGCTCGGGGCCGCTGCGCTGATGCGGGCCAAGGCGCCGACCGTGGCGGTCCCACTGACGGCCTATGGCGCGACGTTGGGCAGTGCGGCGGTGCTCGCCTCCGATCCCGGTTTGGCTCCGGAGGCGAAAAACGTTGCCGGGCTCAATATTCCGGGTGTGGATCCACGCAGTCGGCTCGGCCTCGGCGCGCTGCTGTTCACCGTCTCCGATGGGTTGATCGTGCTGCGTCGGCTCTTCGCGCGGGGCGAGCGTTCGCGGCGGATCGTCGAAGGCGTCATTCTGTCGACCTACGCGGCCGCGCAATACCTGCTCGCCGATCCACGCGCCCATGCTATGGCCGACGGCTGCGGGGTTGACGCGAAAGTTATTGTCTCAGAACGAGAATGATCCGATCGCGATTGGCCGGATCGACTCGGATCGAAATCGTCTCGCCGACCGCGAGCCGCGGTTTGTCGGCCGGGGTGACATCGAAAACAATGGTGCCACGGTAACTTTCGGATCCGGGCACGACGAGCTCGAGATCGAATTCGGTCAACTCGGTGTGATGATCGGTGCGCTCGAGTGGATGCGCGCCCTCGATGGTCGCCCATCCCTCCAGCCCGTGTCGCCACAGCTGCCGATCCGCTCGCGATGGCCGGGCGGCCAGCAGCATTCCGATGCCGCAGCACGAACCGAACAGGCCGACCAGCGCGATGATCTGATAGGGCGCGGTGCCCGGAGGCGTATGCGGAAGCAACCAGCCGAGCCACAATCCGAGCAGCACCAAATACCCGGCGGTCACCCCGAGCACTGTGCGGAGAATGCGTGCGTGGTCCATACCAGCCTCCACCCCGACTGCCCTGCATCTCCAGGATAGGTCCGCCTGGTCCGGTGTGAATGCGCCTTGACCAGAGCTGTGACCTGCTTGTATCCGGTGCACTGTCATGACGATGACCGCTGGCTCGACGGCGGGTCCGCCTGCGTCGCCAGCGGTGGCTCGGCGACACCCCTCGATGCCGCCGAGCTGCTCTGGGCGTCGAGGGCCGACTCAGCCCTTCAACCGCAGTACCGCGAGCACCCGGCGATGATGGGTATCCGAGGGCGGCAGATCGAGTTTGGTGAAGATATTGCCGATGTGCTTCTCGACGGCGCGTTCGGTGACGGTGAGCGCGGACGCGATCGCGTTATTGGACAGGCCCTGTGCCATCAGTTCGAGGACCTCGCGCTCGCGTGGAGTGAGCCGAGCGAGCGAATCCTGTTGGCGTGAAGCACCCATCAGCTGACTCACCACCTCCGGGTCGAGTGCGGTGCCGCCGGTCGCGACGCGGTCGAGTGCGTCGACGAAGTCGCCCACGTCGGCCACCCGGTCCTTGAGCAGATAGCCGACGCCGCTCGCGCCACCGGCGAGAAGTTCGGTGGCATAGCGGGTTTCGATCCACTGCGAGAACACCAGTACGCCGGTGAGCGGATATTTGCGGCGCAGTTCGATCGCGGCGAGCAGCCCCTCGTCGGTGAAGGTCGGCGGCATCCGGACATCGACAACGGCAACGTCGGGGTTGTAGGTGCCGACCACATCGCTCAGAGTGCTGGCGTCGCCGACCATGGCGACCACCTCGTGGCCGCGCTCGGTCAGCAGCCCGGCCAGACCGTTGCGCAGGATCACGCTGTCCTCGGCGATGACCACCCGCAACGGCGTACTCATCGCGGTCCGGCCATCGGCAGCAGGATGGTCACCACGGTCGGCCCGCCGGTCGGGCTCTGCACGGTGAGCGTGCCGTCCACTGCGCGGGCCCGCGCCGCGAGCCCCGAGAGTCCGCTGCCTGCGGCATGTTCTCCGGCCATCGGCTGCAGCACACCTCCGATTCCGTTGTCGCGTACCGAGACCGCGATGGTATGCGCATCGGTTGGCAGCACCGACACCCAGGCACTGGTGGCATTCGCGTGTTTGACCACATTGGTGAGCAGTTCGGCGACCGAGAAGTAGGCGATCGCCTCGATGGCCGGATTCGGCCGCTGCGGCAGGTGCACTCGCAGCTGCACCGCAACGGCACACCGGGACGCCAGCGTTTCCAGCGCGGGCTCGAGCCCCAATTCGAGTGCGGGCGGATGGATTCCGCGCACCAGTTCCCGCAATTCGGTCAATGCCTCCTTGGCGTTGGCGCGCGCGTCGGCGATCAGATCGCGGGCATCGCCGCCCGTTGCCAGCCGCTCCTCGGCCCGGCCGAGCGCCATCGCCATGGTGACCAACCGCGCCTGCGTACCGTCGTGCAGATCCCGCTCCACCCTACGCAGGGTCGCCGCCGAATCCTCCACCGCCGCACGCCTGCTCGCCCGTAACTCGACCAGCTGCCGGTCCCGTGCGGTCGCGGAAAGCAGCGCGATGGTGAGCAGCCCGTGGACCCAACAGACCGCGCGCAGCAGCCACGGCAGGGCGAAGCAGCCGATGATGCCGACCGCCGACATCAGCAAAACCCTTGGCCAGGTTTCGATGTAGAAGGAACCGAACTGGACGAGTGAACGGTGTTCGACGCCGTTGTCATCGACGTTTATCGGATCGAAGAGCACCCATGGAATGGGCGACAGGGCCGTGAATACGGTCACGGCGACCGTGATGAGCACGAAATAGCCGCCGACCACACCGAGTACGGCCTGTGCGAACAGGAACAGGATGGCCCGCCAGCTCGCGCGATCGGTGAACGCGCTCTTCAGGAATCCGAGGAAGCCCGGTTGCGAGACGTAGGGCGGCGGCCCGTCGACCGGCGTATCGAGCAGATCCCTGGCCAGCGCGCGATAGACCTTCCCCCAGATGCGCCCGCCGAGAATCACCAGTGCCAGTACCGGAATGCCGATGAGGACGATCGAGGCGTACAGTCCGCCGCCGAATCCGAAGAACAGATAGCCGATGGCGAGTACGCCGATTACGAAAACCGTGAAGACATAGGCGAGTTGCTTCCAGGTACGAGCCTGAAACGGTGCCCGCAGCACCGCGCGCAGCACATCGCGCGCGTCGGTACCGGGCTTGCCGGTCGGCGCGTCGAGCACGAGGGTTTGTGTCTCGGTCATGGGCTCCATGGTTGTCGCAATCGGGGCGGCGTTCGATGGAGCTGACCGCCGAATCCGTGGTGTAGCCAGCTACACCACCAACTACCATCCTGCGCATGAACTACCCGCCGCCACCGCCGTACGGTTCGCCATATGGCTACCCAGCCTATGGGCCACAGGATCACCCGCAGGCCATCACGATCATGATTCTGGGGATTCTCGGCTTGCTGCTGTGCCAGTTCCTCGGACCGGTCGCCTGGGTGATGGGTAAGAAGGCCCTCAACGAGATCGACGCGTCCGGCGGTGCGATCGGCGGTCGGAGCAGCGTGATGGCCGGATATGTCTGCGGCATCGTCTCCTCGATCCTGCTGATCCTGACCATTCTGTTCATCACCGCCATGGTGATCCTCACCGCCGTCGGCGTCCTGGACAGCTCGTCCTCGACCTACTAGCCGCGCCGGGGGAATTAGCATCATCGGCGTGAACCACCCCGCGCCGGATACGGCTGAACAGCCAGGACCCACCGAATGGGGCGAGCACCCGCACGGAGTCGGGCCATGGGCCGAGGAGCACGACGGGGCGCCGCCGACCGATCCCCGCTACGACCCGGAGCTATTGGCGGGCGGCGACCGCCGCAATGTCGTGGACGCCTACCGCTACTGGTCGCGGGATGCGATCGTCGCCGATATCGACCGGCGCAGGCATCCGTTCCATGTCGCCATCGAGAACTTCGGGCACGACGCCAATATCGGCACCGTGGTACGCACCGCCAACGCCTTCGCCGCGGCGGCCGTGCACATCGTCGGCAGGCGGCGCTGGAATCGGCGCGGCGCCATGGTCACCGACCGCTATCAGCACATCGAACATCACACCGATATCGGTGAGCTCATCGCGTTCGCCGAGCGAGAGCGGCTGACCGTGGTCGCCGTGGACAACGTGCCCGGCTCGGTCCCGCTGGAAACCGTCGAGTTGCCACGCCGCTGCCTGCTGCTGTTCGGACAGGAGGGGCCCGGTGTCACCGAACATGCGAAGGGTGCGGCCGCGCTGACGGTTTCGATCGCGCAGTTCGGTTCGACCCGCAGTATCAATGCCGGAGTCGCTGCCGGTATCGCCATGCACGCGTGGATTCGGCAACATGCCGATTTGACGTCGGCTTGGTAACGAAAAGATCCCTATGAACCGGCGCGAAGCTGGCACCATTGACCCATGACCTCGCGGAGCCCGGAGAGCGGGCGCGACGCTGTATCCCCGCCCGCGCTGTGGTCGCACCGGGCGGACATGGCCGAAGCCGCGATCGTCTCTCGGCACCTGCGTGCCCTATGGGGTTGTCCCGGAACCGAATTGGGTGTGGTGGGCTGGCCCGCGACCAGTCGCGAGCGCGTCTTCGTCTCCTGGCACTACTGGTGGCAGGCGCATCTGATCGACTGCGCGGTCGATGCCGCAAACCGGGTGCCGACTCCGCAGCGCCGCAAGCGCATTGCCGCCATCGCGCGTGCGCATCGCATTCGTAATATCACCGGCTGGACCAATAGCTACTACGACGATATGGCTTGGCTGGCTATCGCTTTGGAGCGAGCCGAGCGGACCCAGGGCATCACCGAGGTGCGCGGCGGTCTGGTCGCACTCGAGCAGGAGCTGTACGGGGCATGGGATCCGGCGCGCGGCGGCGGCGTGCCGTGGCGGGTCGGCTCGGACTACTTCAACGCACCAGCCAACGGACCGGCCGCGATCGCGCTGCTGCGCCTGGGTCGCCAGGCCCGCGCACAGGAGATGGCGGACTGGATCGATGCGACGCTGCGCGATAAGGAATCCGACCTGATCCTCGACGGCATCCATCTGCCCTCCGGTGAGATCGAGAGCCCGACTTTCACCTACTGCCAGGGCGTGGTGCTGGGCCTGGAGGCCGAACTCGCGGTGCACACCGGCGAGCCGCGCCATACCGAACGGGTGCACCGGCTGCTCGCCGCGGTCGAGGAACATATGACCACCGACGGGGTGATCAATGGTGGCGGTGGTGGCGACGGCGGCCTGTTCAACGGCATTTTGGCCCGCTATCTGGCGGTGGTCGCGCTGATGCTCCCCGGCGACGATCGGGAGCAGGCGGCCGATCGGCGCGCCGCGGCGGATATCGTGCGTGCCAGCGCCACGGCGGCCTGGGCCAACCGGCTGGAGGTCGAGGGTGAACCGCTGTTCGGGCACGACTGGAACCAGCCCGCACAGCTACCCGGTGGCCCGTCCGGCGCCGGATATTTCACCGCGGGCGGCTCGGTGACCTCATCACAGGTGCCCGAACGCGATATGTCGGTACAACTGTCGGGCTGGCTGCTGATGGAGGCGGCGTTCCAGGTCAGTGCTGCCGGACTTTAGGAATCAGCACTCCGATTCGACCACGCCGGTGGGCGCGGCCTCGAGATCGAAATCCTCGGCGGGTTTGGCGATCTCCTGCCGGTAATGCCGGATGCCGAGCGCCGTTCCGATGATCAGCCCGGCCACCAGCGTCCCGATGACCCCCGGCATGAGCCACGGCACCCGCTCCAGGAAACTGCCCGCGTAGTAGCCGATGAGCAGTAGCACCGGCGCCCAGATGATGGCGCCGATCGTGCTGGCCACGGTGTATTTGCGGTGGTCCATCTGCGCCGCGCCCGCGACCATCGGGCACAGCGTGCGCACCCACGGAATCCAGCGCGAAATGAGCACCGCGAGGAATCCGTGCCGCTGCAGCAAATCGGTGACCCGCTGCAGATTGCGGGTGTTGATATAGCGGCCGTTCTTCCTGGCCACCAGATGATGACCGGTGCGGTGGCCGATCACATAACCCACCTGGTTGCCCGCGATGGCCGCGATCATCGCGCCCACCGACAGCGCCCAGACATGGGCCTCGCCGGTCGCATTGGAGGCCATCACGATGCCCGCGGTGATCAGCATCGAGTCACCGGGCAGGAACAGCCCGATGATCAGCGCGCATTCGAGGAAGACGAAGGTGAGCACCACCGTCCACACGAGCGCGGGGCCCGCCGAGGTCAGCGGATCGAAACTGCCCACTGCTAGGGGCAACTGCGCCGTGGACACCGGCTCAGTGGGTCGGCTCGTTCGTCGAGGCGGTCAGCGCGGCGTCTTGCTGACCGGCCTCGTCCGCACCGCGGTTCAGGACTTTCTTCGCCACGGTGATGATGGCGGGCAGGATCGAGAGCAGGACGATGAGCAGGAAGATCGGCTCGATGTTCTTGCGAATGAATTCGATATTGCCGAGGAAGTAGCCCAGTACGGTGACACCGCCGCCCCACAGGATCGCGCCGACGATATCGAAAGTGACGAACTTGCGGTAATCCATTTTGGACACACCCGCGAGCACCGGCATGAACGTGCGCACGATCGGCACGAAGCGGGCCAGGATGATCGTCTTCGGACCGTGTTTTTCGAAGAAGGCGTGCGTCTCGGTGACGTAGTGCTTCTTGAACAACCGGGTGTCTTCCTTGTGGAAGAGCGCGGGCCCGATCGCCCTGCCGATCCAATAGGCGCACTGGTCACCGGCGAAGGCGGTCACCATGACGGCGGGCAAAAGCACCCAGATCGATACCGGCGGATTGTCCGTCGCCGAGAGCAGGCCACCGGTGAACAGCAGCGAGTCGCCGGGCAGGATCGGGAAGAGCAGACCGGTCTCGATGAAGACGATCACCAGGATCGCCGGGAGCACCGCGTTCTTCAGCCACGTCTCCGTAAGCAGGTGCATCGGGTCCAGCAACTGGGTCAATGCGACGTTGCTCGTCACCGATTCTGTCGCTGCCAGCAGAATCACGCGGCCTCCTGTCCCGGGTACGGCTGGCTGCATTGCTTTGCCACCGCATCGGAAGCTGCCAGCGCAATTACGCGGCCAACAGTACCGGGTCCAGCTGAGAAACCTCTCGCTGTGCGAAAAGTTCGTCCCGGCCGACCGGCCGGTTCGGATCGTCCCGCCGCCGCGCAGGAAGGTCCCCTGACATCGTGCGAAAGCGCGCTGGCCTACTCTGAGGGCTGACAGAATTGTCTTTTTCCGCACAACACGGAGGTCTTCACAGTGCCCATCGCGACTCCGGAGGTCTACGCCGAGATGCTCGGTCGGGCCAAAGCGAACTCCTTTGCCTTTCCGGCCATCAACTGCACCTCCTCGGAAACCGTCAATGCCGCTATCAAGGGCTTCGCCGACGCGGGCAGCGATGGCATCATCCAGTTCTCCACCGGTGGCGCGGAGTTCGGCTCGGGCCTGGGTGTGAAGGACATGGTTGTCGGCGCCGTCGCGCTCGCCGAGTTCGCGCACGTGGTCGCCGCGCGCTACGACGTGACCATCGCGCTGCACACCGACCACTGCCCGAAGGACAAGCTGGGCACCTTCGTGCGTCCGCTCATCGCCATCTCCCAGGAGCGGGTGAACTCGGGCCGCAACCCGCTGTTCCAGTCGCATATGTGGGACGGCTCCGCGATTCCGATCGATGAGAACCTGGAGATCGCCAAGGAACTGCTCAAGGCGACGCACGCGGCGAACATCATCCTCGAGGTCGAGATCGGCGTCGTCGGCGGTGAAGAGGACGGTGTCGAGGCCGAGATCAACGAGAAGCTCTACACCTCCCCCGAGGACTTCGAGAAGACCATCGACGCGCTCGGCGCCGGCGAGAACGGCAAGTACCTGCTCGCCGCGACCTTCGGCAATGTGCACGGCGTGTACAAGCCGGGCAATGTGGTGCTCAAGCCCGAGGTACTCGCCGAGGGCCAGCGCGTCGCGGCGGCCAAGCTCGGCCTGGCGGCCGACGCGCAGCCGTTCGATTTCGTCTTCCACGGCGGTTCGGGCTCGCTGAAGTCGGAGATCGAGGATTCGCTGTGTTTCGGCGTGGTGAAGATGAATGTCGACACCGATACCCAGTACGCGTTCACCCGGCCGGTCGCCGCGCATATGTTCACCAACTACGACGGCGTGCTCAAGATCGATGGTGAGGTCGGCAACAAGAAGACCTACGATCCGCGCAGCTACCTGAAGAAAGCCGAAGCCGCCATGGCGGCACGTGTTGTCGAGGCGTGCAATGATCTGAAGTCCGCGGGTCGCTCGATCAGCGCCTGACCCTTTCCCCGCGGTGTACGTGTCAGGTCCGGAGGCAGCAGTGCCCGGACAAGTACAGTCGGCCGCAGGCCGCCCGTTGAGGGTGGCGGTGGGAGACGGGCGGGCCTACCTAGGGCCCGCGGACACCGCAATTGGAAACGGGGGCATTTAGCACATGAGTCTGGATGTGCGCGTGCTCGGGCCCGTACGACTGCTGGTCGGTGGTGAACCGGTAGCGGTCGGCGGGCCCAAGCCGCGAGCCTTGCTCGCCGCGCTGACCGTCAATCGACGGCGCGCGGTGGCTTCGGCTGCGCTGGCCGATATGGTGTGGAACGAGGATCCGCCCGACTCCTACGCCGCCAGCCTGCAGGTATTCGTCTCGAATATCCGCAAGGCGCTGCGTAATTCGGGTGTGGATCCGGCCCTGGTGCTGCGCACCGAATCATCGGGCTATCGGCTCGAGATCCCGGAGGATGCCTGCGATCTCGGACGCTTCGAGGCGGCCAGGGATGCGGGCGCGCGCGCCGCCGAGGTCGGCGATCACGTCGGTGCGGCGCAGCTGTTCGGGAATGCGTTGCGCGAGTGGAGCGGTCGGGCACTGGCCGATCTGGCCGGATTGCAGTTCGCCGACGGCTTCGCCACCGCGATGGACGAGGAGCGGCTGCAGGCCGCTTCGGCCCGCATCGATGCCGAAATCGCCTGTGGGCGTGCCGCATCGGTGATCGGCGAGCTGGTCTCGATGACCAATGAGCATCCGCTGCGCGAGCCGCTGTGGGGTCAGCTGATCACCGCGCTGTATCTGTCCGGTCGGCAGGCCGACGCGCTGGACGCGTGCCGCCGGGTGCGCACAGTGCTCGCGGAGGAACTCGGCATCGACCCGGGCCCGGTGCTGGTCGATCTGGAACAGCGGGTGCTGCGCCAGGAGCCGCTGAGCACAATGGAACTCAAGCGCACCGAGCGACTGGCCGCCGCGATGACCGAGACCGTCACCGAGATGCCGCGTGCGGTCCGCAGCGGGCAGCTGCGCATGCCGGACGGCCGGGTCTTGACAATCGCGCAGGGCGGCATGCGAATCGGCCGGATGACCGATAACGATCTGGTCCTCGACGATCCGAAGGCCAGTCGCTATCACGCACACATCATGCCGAGCCGGGCCGGACTGCTGATCAAGGATCTGCATTCGGCCAATGGCGTGTACGTCAACGATGGCGCGATCGACAACGGTGCGCTGCTCGCCGACGGTGACACCATCCGCATCGGCGCGACGATACTGGTGTTCCAAGCGGTGCAGTAGCTCGCCCGGTCGCGAGCCGGGTGGCCGGCTCGGCCGCAGCCTCCTGCGGGCCGCCCTCAGTCGCAGGCGATACCGTCGCCGTCCGGATCGAGGTACGGCGCGTAGCCGGGCTGGCCGCGGTAGAGCGGGAGCTTTCCTGCCGCGCGCACCTGATCGCAATCGGTGTAATACCTCGGCGACTCCTCCTTCGACGTCTCCGGTGGCGGGACGTTCGATCCCTTCGGACCGGGCCGATAGCTGGGCACCGGAAGCGAACTATCGGGCCCGGCAACGAATTGGACGGTGGACGAACCGGCGGCGGCGATCGGCGACGCGGCCGCGAGGCCGCCGATCACCAGACATGCGGCACCGAGCGCGGGTACAGCGCGGTGATAGATCAGTGAAGCTTTCACATGCTCCATCCTGCTCCGCTTCCGGTGCCGCTGTCAGTGCCGTTTATTCGCAGGCGATTCCGTCGTTGTCGCGGTCCAGGTGGGATGCGTATCCCGGGTCACCCCGGTGCAGCGGAGCCTTACCGGCTCGGCGGACCTCGTCGCAATTTCGGTAGTAGGGCGCCGGTTGGGTCTGCGGTGGTTGTGCCTGGGGCGGTTGTGTGAGGGGCGGCGGGTTGTTCGGCACGTTCTGTTGCGGTTGGGCGGGCGGGCACAACTGGGCGGAGCCCGAGTTGCACAGCAGGTCGGTGAGCGGATCGGCGGACGCCGTCGGTATCGCGAATGCGATTGCGGCGGAGGCGATCAGGATCGTCGAAGCGGTTCCGAGCAGCGACCCGGGCTGCAGAGCAGGTTTCATGGGTGTCCTCTGGTCGAATGGAACCACCGGGGGCCCCTTGCTCCCCCGGTGGACGGCCACTCACCCCGACTCGAGTTGTCGCTTCGTGGAAGGTAGCAGGGCAGTCGCGCTGCGGTCCCGAAAATGGAGTGGGAGTTTGCTGTTAATTCTGGATGTCGCTGCGGTGGATGGTGCTCCGGTCGGTAAGTCGGACTAGGTCAAGGGGGCAGAACAGGTAGGGTCGGGCGCTGGTGCACGGCATCGCGAAGGGCATCGATGCGGCGCGGTGGCCGGGCGGCGGTGTCCGTTTTGCGCGAGATATCGAGGGGTTGAAGATGACTCGGCGGTGGGTGGCGGTGTTCGCTGCGGTCGTGTGCACGGCCGCAGCACTGACGTACGCGGGTCGACCCGCTGGTGCCACGCCGGAGGCAATCGGGCCGGTGCCCGGTCCGTGTGTGAGCGATCCGCCCGCGCAGCATGAGGGCCTGGTGCCCAAGACGTTCGAGGTGCCGATCCCGTATCCGGTGATCACCGTGCTGCCGCCGGATCGGCCCGCACCACCGCCGACGCGGACGGAGATGGAGTTGCCGTCGAATCCGTGCACCAACCCGTGCCCGGATCTGACCGATTCGTCGACACCGCCGCCGAGCCTGGCCAGCCGACTCGGCATTCCGGAAATTCTCTTGAATCCCAAGCCCTTCCACTTCGCGATACCCGGACCGGGACCGGATCCGGGTGCGGTGCCGCCGCCCCCGCCGCCGGTAGATCCGCCGACCGAGCCCGCCCCGCTGTCCGCGGCCCGGCCTGCGCCGCGCATCGGTTCGGTCACCGAGGTGGCCAAGCAGACCGGCGCGAATTCGGTGAATCGCACCGATAAGCGTTGGCAGGTGGACGGCACTGACCTCGGGATCATGTGGGAGAGTGCGCCGGGGGAGATCGCCACCGCCTTCGGTGACACCATCGGGCGCGGCTTTCACCCACCGGGCGGGGTGGGGATGGATTGGCGCAGCAATGTGCTGGCCTTCAGCACCGACCGGGACCTGTCCGACGGTATGACCTACGACCGGATGGTGACCGACGACCGCTGCCACGCGGCGGAAGTGCTCTCCAGCCGCAAACTCGACAATGTCGAGGTCACCACGATTCCGACCTCCGGATTCGCGCTCGGCGGGCGGCAGTACCTGAGCTATATGTCGATTCGCACCTGGAACAGCTTTCCCGGTACGTTCTTCACCAATTACGGCGGTATCGCCTATTCCGATGACCACGGCCAGACCTGGACCAAGGATCCCTACGCGCGCTGGGACAACATCTTCGGACTCGCGAATTTCCAAGTGAGCGCGATGGTTCCGCAGGGCGACTACGTATACATGTTCGGCACGCCCAATACTCGGCTCGCGGCGGTCGGCCTCGCCCGGGTACCGAAGGATCAGCTGCTCAATACCACGGCCTATCAGTACTGGCGCGACGGAAACTGGACTCCGGTGGGTGGATTCGGCTCCGCGAGCCCGATCGTCGACGGACCGGCCGGTGAGCTGTCGGTGCGCTTCGACGCTGCCCGAAATGTTTGGCAGATGAGCTATCTCGATACCGCGAAGATGGCTCTGGTCGTCCGCGAATCGAATTCACCGCAGGGCGTGTGGTCCGATGCCGCGCCGACGGTGCGGGTGACCGACTACCCGGAGCTGTACGGCGGATTCATCCACCCCTGGTCCTCGGGTTCGGATCTCTACTTCAATATGTCGACCTGGAGCGACTACAACGTGTATCTCATGCACGCGACCATCGAATGAGGTTGCGCCGCTAGGCGAAGCGGACCTCGGCGATGGCCCGGCCGAAGAGCTTGCGGCCCTCCGACGCGCCCGCGAGCAGAACGGTGGCGGTGCGTCTTTGCGGATCGAGCGATTTGATCTTGCCGCTGAACTCTACGTTGCTCGGCGCCTCGGACGTCACCGGGACGAATCCGGAGAACCGCACGCTGAACTTCTCGATGGCCGTCGGATCGCCGAGCCAGGAGGTCAGATAACCGCCCGCCAGGCTCATGGTCAGCATCCCGTGCGCCACCACCGTCGGGAGTCCGGCCAGTTGGGCCGCACGCTCGCTGAAGTGAATCGGGTTGGGGTCGCCGGAAACTCCTGCGTAGTTGGCCAGATCGCCGCGCGTCACCTGTGCGGTTGCGGCCGGGAGTTGATCGCCGACGGATAGTTGGTCGAAGTCCGGGATGGTGTGCACGAATTCGCTCGGCACTGCGGGCGCTCCGGGGGGCGGGGCATCCGCGGCCAGGGCGATCAGCGGCCCGCTGTCGGGGACCGTGATATCACCGACAGTCACTGGGCGTGCGTGCATCATGATGTTCTCGACGGCGTCGGCGATATTCGGGTCGACCTCGACACCGCGGCGCGCCACGATGGTGGTCGAACCCGACTGCACGATCTCGCCGTGCTGGTTGGTCAGCGAGAACGTCACCAGGATGAAGTCGTTATCGCCGAACTGCCGGATCGACTCGATCACGACCTCGGTGCTGAGCCGATCGCCGGCCACGATCGGCCGGGTGAGTTCGAAGACCTGGTCGGTCTGCAGGATCTGGGACAGGTCGTAATCGGCCAGCACCGTTTCGAGCAGCGCCCGGGTCGCACTGATGCCGATGACCGAGGCGAATGTCGGCGGCGCGACGATCGTGTCGTAGCCGAGCTTGTCCGCATCGGGTTCGAAATAATGCGCGCCGTGCTGACTCTGCGTTGCGCGGGCGAACTCGCGGACCTTCTCCCGGCCGACCGAATAGTGCTCGCGCACCCGGAACCGGCGCCCCGCCATCGTGTCTGTCTGCACAACTACATCGTTTTCCGGCTGTGCGATTGTCTGCTCCCTGACCATGATCCGGGCCATGCTACTGGCGAGCCGGTCCATTGACCAGGTAAATGTGACGTTCGCTACCGGTTAGAGGGCTTGCCTTTTGGTTATGGCGGCGGCCGTCTAGGGCGTTCCTGCGGTCGGCGGGTCGCAGACCTTCCAGCCGGCGTCGGTCCGCTCCAGATCGAAGGTCCTGGCCGATCGCTTCGACGGATCCGCGTCGGTATAGACGGTGGCCTGTGCAATCGCGGACTTATCGGTGATCCGGACCGCATCGACGCTCGCCACCACCGGAATGTTCTTGCGATCCATCGATAGCCGGTGCACGCCCGCGAACTGGTCTTCCGGAATGCCCTGGTAGAAGTCGTGCAGCTGCCCGCACGTCGACTTGCGCAGTGCCGCGAGATCGCCGGACTTCAGTGCCTCGGTGTAATCGGTGATGCTGGCGCGCACCTTGGCCTCCGGGGAGTTGTCGCCCCGATTCCCGACCAGGACGACCGCGAGTGCGATCACCGCGATGATGGCGACCGCGGCCGCCCCGAGCACCACGAACAACCGGCGCTTCGACCCCGCCGGTGCTTCGGCAGTGGCCGCGGCCTGCTGGCCGGGGGGCGTGATCCGCTGCGGTTGCGCCATCGGCCGTGGCTGCGGCGGCCGTGGCTGGACCGGCTGTGCGGGCCGGGTCAGTTGGGTATCCGCCGGTGACGGCGCCGATGCGACCTGACGCTGGCGAGCGGGCGGGCGCGGTGCGGACGGGGCGGTCTCCTCGACCCCGGGTCCCTGGGCGGGTCCTTGGGCTCCGGCCTGCTTCGGCCCGGCCGCCGGACGCGGCGTACTCGGCGGCTTGGTGACCGGTCCGGGGCGCGCCGGGGGTGGTACGACCCGATCGGTGGCACCGGGCTTCGATCCGGTCCGCATCCGCTGCGTCGCGTCCTTATCGACCGGCTTCTGAATCGGCAATGCCATGGTCTTCTCGGCATCCAGCTTCGAAACCACCGGCATCGCGACGGTCTTGTCATCGGCCCCGGTCAGATCGGGCTCGTCGCCGGTCGTCTCCTCCGGAGAAGTCGAGACCGCATCCTTATCGCCCGCCGACGGCTTCACCAGTTCGATCCGCGGCATCACCGTGGTCGCCGCATCCGCCCCCGCGGCGTCATCGACCTGATCCGCCTTCGCAGCGGCGGGTACTGCGGACCCGCTGGTATTCGAATCCCGCCGAATCACAACGGTTTCCGCCGTGGATCCGGTGGACGGTGCCGCACCGGCTGCGGCTGCGCCGGATTGCGTGGCAGCGCGGCCGGACGATACGGCGGCGGAACCGCTGGCTGGTTCGGCCGTATCACCGGCCGGGGTGGTGCGGCCCGATGATGCGGCAGCTGGGCTTGCGCCGCTGGCCGGAGCAGGTGTGGCACCGGACGGGGTGGCGGTCCGGCTCGACGCTGCGGAGTCGCCAACTGGTGCGGTAGCGCTGCCGGACGGCGCCGCCGGGCCCGCCGACTTGGCACCCGCCGGAGCACCGGGTTTCGTGGTAGCGGTCGCGGTGGGTTCGTTGGGTGAGGATTTGGCGCCGGCCGGGTCGGATCCCTTACCCGTATCGGCCGGTCGACCAGCTGCCGAACCGCCCGCGGCGGCGGATGTCGCTGCCGCACTTGCGGATCGGACCGCAGGACCGTCCTCTTCGATCGCAGCAGTCGGTGCGTCGGGTCCGGCCGCAGCCTTGGTCGGTGCGTTGGTGGGGCCGTCAGCTGTAGGCGTCGCTTTGCCGGAGGGAGTTGCGGTCGGTGCGTTGGTGGGGCCGCCAGGTGCTGGTGTCGGCTTGCCGGCGGAAGGCGCGGTCGGTGTGCCCGGTCGGGCGGCGACGTTGGTCGGTGCGTTGGTGGGTCCGCCAGCTGTTGGTGCCGGCTTGTCGGACGGAGTGGTGGGTGCGGCGGCGCTGGCGGGAGTTGGTGCTTTGGTGGGGCCGCCAGCCGTTGGCGTCGCTTTGCCGGGGGGAGTTGCGGTCGGTGCGTTGGTGGGTCCGCCAAGTGCTGGTGTCGGCTTGCCGGACGGAGGCGCGGCGGGTGCGGCGGCAGTGCTCGCCGCGGGCGGTGTGCCCGGTCGGGTGGCGACGTTGGTCGGTGTGTTGGTGGGTCCGCCAGCTGTTGGTGTCGGCTTGTCGGACGGAGTGGTGGGTGCGGCGGCGCTGGCGGGAGTTGGTGCGTTGGTGGGGCCGCCAGCCGTTGGCGTCGCTTTGCCGGGGGGAGTTGCGGTCGGTGCGTTGGTGGGTCCGCCAAGTGCTGGTGTCGGCTTGCCGGACGGAGGCGCGGCGGGTGCGGCGGCAGTGCTCGCCGCGGGCGGTGTGCCCGGTCGGGTGGCGACGTTGGTCGGTGTGTTGGTGGGTCCGCCAGCTGTTGGTGTCGGCTTGTCGGACGGAGTGGTGGGTGCGGCGGCGCTGGCGGGAGTTGGTGCGTTGGTGGGGCCGCCAGCTGTTGGTGCGGGCCTGCCGGAGGGAGCGGCAGTATTCGGTGCGCCAGGTCGGGTGGTAGCGGCGGTCGGTGCCTCGGTCGGGCCGCCGGTTGTTGGTGTCGGCTTGGCGGCGGGTGCGGCGGTGCGTGCTGCGGCAGTAGCCGTCGTGGCGGCCGCCGATTCTTTGGCAGGCGCTTTGGCCTCGGTGACGCCGCGCGGGATCGCTACGGTCTTCGCTTCGGAAGTCGGCGTCGCCGCGGCGGGACTACTCGGAGTGCTGCCGGCGGCCGGTTTCGTTGCGCTGGGTCGGCCCGAGCCACTAGCGGACCGGCCTGCCGCGGCGGGCTTGGCCGGGCCGCCTGCAGCGGAATTGGGCGGCTGTGCACCTGCGGATCTGGCCGGTTGGCTGGGAGTGGCGGCGGAAGGCGGAGTCGTTCGAGGGGCCGCGGCCTCGGCAGGCTTGCCGAGCGCCGCGATATCTCCTGTTGAGGCATCCGAGACGCTCGACGGCGTGGTGCCGGGCGGTTGCTTCGGAGTCGACGGTGTCGCGATCGGCCGAGTCGGCGCGGCGGCCGCCCGTTCCTCGGTGGTTGCGCCAGATCCCCCAGACGTGCCAGGTCCCGGCGATGGCCTCGACCCGGACGACGGCGTTGATCGGGACGACGGCGTTGACCCGGACGATGGTGTTGATCCCTGCGACGGTGTCGAGCCGGACGATGGTGTCGATCCCTGCGATGGCTTCGAACCGGCCGACGGCGTCGGATTCGACGATGGCGCCGAACCGGTCGGGGCTGGAATCGGTCGCGTCGGCGGGGCGGCGGCCCGTTGGCCAGCGGCAGTGCGGTCCGCGGCAGCGCCGGGCTTCGACGATGCTCCGGTCGCTCCGGTCGCACCGGAGTTCGCCGGTGACGAGCTGGTTTTCGATGCGGGTGTCCGGTCCGCGGGTGCGCCGGGGCTTGCGTTACCGGCCGCTCCGGCGGGTCGGCCGGTATCTTGTGCCGGGCTCTTCTCGTCGTTCGGATCGGACACCTACTACCCCTCGGTCGAGCGGAACAGTTGAACTCGACGGCCAGCCTAATCAGCAATTCGTCCAACTGTGAGGATTCCCCCCGCGCCACGACCCGGGCGGTCGGTGCACAATGAACCGCATGACCTCGTTCGGTGACTTGCTCGGACCGCAACCGGTACTCCTGCCCGAAGACTCCGAAGCGGAGGAGGCGCTGCTCGAGAAGGCCGATCCAGTGCAGGTCGCGGCCGCGCATCCGGCGGCCTCGATCGCATGGGCCCATCTTGCGGAGGCCGCGTTGGCGCGCGGTGGGGCCGAGGGCGACGCCCAGTTGGTCAACCACGACATCGTCGCCGCGTACGCGTTCGCGCGCACCGGCTACCACCGCGGCCTCGATCTCTTGCGGCGCAATGGCTGGAAGGGTTTTGGGCCGGTGCCGTGGAGCCATGAGCCCAATCGCGGTTTCCTGCGCAGCGTCGGTGCGCTCGCTCGGGCGGCCAGGGCTATCGGCGAGACCGAGGAGTACGCGCGCTGCCTGGATCTGTTGGAGGACTGCGACCCACGCGCAGCTGCGGAGCTCGGGCTCGACTGAGACAAACTTGATCGATCCGAATTCCCCGGTTGGTGTTGCCCGCGCCAGCACTATGGAGAAGCTGCGCAGCTCATGGGCGCGGTTGCGGCTGTCCGCGCTGCCGATTCTGCAGTGTGCGGTCGGTGCGGCGCTGGCTTGGTTTATCGCGCACAAGATAGTCGGGCATACTCAGCCGTTCTTCGCACCGACCGCGGCCGTGGTCTCGATCGGCATTTCCTTCGGTGCGCGGCTGCGCAGGTCGGTGGAACTGGTGGTCGGCGTCGCGGTCGGCATCGGCATCGGCGACCTGTTCATCACGCGCGCGGGCACCGGCGTCTGGCAGATCGCCTTGGTGGTCGCGGTGGCCATGGCGCTCGCGGTATTCCTGGACGGCGGGTCGATCATCACCATGCAGGCCGCCGGTTCGGCGGTGCTGGTGGCCACCCTGCTGCCGCCCTCGGCGGGCGGCGGCTTCTCGCGCATGATCGACGCGCTGGTCGGCGGACTGGTCGGCGTGGTTGTGGTCGCCTCGATCCCGCTCCATCCGGTGCGCCGGGCCCGTGAGCAGGCTGCGGAAGTCCTTGCGGTGATGGGCAAATCGCTGCACGAGTGCGCCGACGGACTGCTCGAACAGGATCAGGAGAAGATCCGCCTCGCCCTGACCGCCGCCCGCAAGACTCAGCCGCAGATCGACGGCCTGCGCTCCACCCTGGAGGGCGGTCGCGAGATCAGCCGAATCTCTCCGCTCTACTGGAATTCGCGTGCGCGCCTCGACCGCATCCGCGCCACCGCCGATCCGCTCGATAACGCGGTCCGCAACACCAGGGTGCTGCTGCGCCGTTCGCTGACACTGGTACAGGACGACGAAATTCTCGATCCCCGACTCATCGAGGAACTCGAGCGCCTGGCCCAGGCCGTCGACGTGGTGCGCCGAATGATGCTCGCCGATCCCGGCCAGCAGCCGGATCAGGCCGAGGCCGCCAGGGTGCTGCGCGGCGTCGCCAAGGCCACGCGGCCGGAACTCGTTGACGGCGCGGGACTTTCGGCGCATGTGGTCTTCGCGCAGATGCGCTCCATGCTGGTCGATCTCATGCAGGTCTGCGGTATGCAGCGCATCTCCGCAATGGCGATGCTGCCTCCGACGGTCCCGAATCCGCATGTGCCGCCCGAGCAATAGCACGACTACTCAGCGGATTTCAGTCATTTTCCATCGTGCGGGAACGCCTGCGCGATCCCCTGCGCGCGAACCGGCGATCATCGCGTAGTGCGCTACTCGTGTTCGCACGCCGTCGCGGTCATAGCCTCGAGAGGTAACCGCGGTGACGAGGGGTAGCGCGGTTCGGCGGCTTCGCACGACGGCGAGACGCCCTACCGGCCATATGGTGTGGTGGCCGGGCGGGTAGGGGCGCACCGTGGTCGAGCGAAGAGGTCGCCCGGTCCCGGAGGACCGGGCGACCGGTACCCGCGATTCAGTCCACCGGGGACAGGCGTTCCGGACTGCCGCGCAAAGTGAAGCGGCGACGATCGAAATCCCATAGCCGATAGATCGGCCATTGCAGGGTGTGCCCCAGCCAGGCCAAGCTGGCGTAGACGCGGGTCACCGGCAGGAGGGTGTATCCCCGATTCGTGAGGGCGTCCAGTCCGCGCAACTGATAGGTCCAGAATTCACGGGGATTGGTCCGGCGCCGCCGGGCCGAGATCCGCACCCGCTGATCCGGGAGCTGTTGAATGCGCAGCTCCTTTATCGACAGGCACAGTGCCAGATCCAGATCCTCGTGGATATCGGTCCGAGTGGTGGTGTCGCCCTTGACTTCATCCCATGCGGTGCGGCGGATGGCCATATTCGCACCGTGCATATTGCCGACCGGGCCGCCGAACATGCCGAGCTTCAGCTTCGCCCAGACGCCGATGTCCAAGAAGAAGGGGACCGGCGAGTCGTGGTAGGTGAAGATGCCGGTCGTCGCGGCGACATCCGGATGTGCGGACGCATAATCGCGGATGGCCGCACCCCAGTACGGTTCGACGAAGGTGTCGGCGTCGATGCGGGCGATGAAATCACCACGCGCCTTTGCCAGTCCGGTATTGCGTGCGGGGATGAGACCCCGCGTCTCCTCGTAGACGAGTTCGACCTTCGGATGTGCGGCCGCGTATTCACGCACGATCGCGTCGGTGCCGTCGGTGCTGCCGTTGTCGACGACGATGATTTCGCTGATCGCTTCCTGGTCCACGAGTCGGTCCAGGCACTGCAGTATGAGCGCGGCTTCGTCTAGAACGGGGATGACCACCGACAAGGTGATGAGGGATGGCGTGCCAGTCATGGCATAGCTCCAAAGGGTCGAGCACAAGCTGGAGATGACGACCGCCGGGATTGTGTCGGGCGGTCGGAGGTAGGACAGCGCTGTCTACGGGGGTCTGGGCGAGTCGGAGGGTGCCGTCGCCATGGTGTTTGTCAGGCGAGAGTTGAACGCGCCGCTCGTCGCGATCGACCGGGCGTTCTTTCTCGCAACCTAACCGCTCAAACTTCTTGAACGGGTGTCCGGGACGATAGTTGGCGCAGATGAACAGCGAGATCCCCAGCGCTGGGAATAGATCGGACCGACCGGTTCCAAACCGGCTACGTCCAGAACCGGGTCAGCCAGCTGCCGAACCGCGACCAATCCGCGTCGACCCCGGACAATTCGTAGAGCGAATAGACCGCATCGAAGAACACCTTGTTGATCGATGGCGTGAACAGCAGCGCAAACAGGATCAGCATGCCGAAGGGCTTGAACTGATCGAGCGCACGCCGGGTCTGATAACTCAGTGACGGCTCGATCAGGCCGTACCCGTCCAATCCGGGCACCGGCAGAATGTTCAAAAGCGTTGCGGTGATTTGCAGAAACGCCAGGAAGCTCAGGCCGTACCAGAACGCGCGATGCGACGTGTCGCTGCCGAAGTACCGCACGACCACCAATAGCAGCACCGCACACACCGCGTTCACCGCCGGCCCGGCACCACTGATGATGCGCTGCATGCGTGGGCTGACGTTCTGTGTGTGCACGTACACCGCACCGCCCGGCAATCCGATACCACCGAGCGCGATGAACACCATCGGAAACACGATCGACAGCAGCGGATGGCTGTATTTCAGTGGATTCAGCGTGAGATACCCCCGCAATTCCACCTCGCGATCGCCCGCCCGCCAGGCCGTGAACGCGTGCGCGAACTCGTGCAGACACAATGTGACGATCCAGCCGAAGACGACGAGCAGAAATACCCCGAACTTCGCCCGCGTGGACTGCGCGTCGGCATTCCAGGCCAGCACCCCGCCCGCCACGGAGATCGCGATCACCAGCAGGAATACCGGGCTCGGGCGCACGGCGCCGAGTCCGGAGCGGCGGTCTTTCGGGAATGGAATCGTCATCGGACCAGCAGCCAGTTTTCGTGATGTCGATAGAACGACGAGCGCGGCAGAATCCGTTCATTGGCAATGCCGTCGCGGGTGACCACCGCCCCCGGTGTGCCCAGCTGCGCGGCCCGTCCCATCAGCCAGTGACGTCGGCGCAGGAACCTTGGCACGGCCGCCCGCACACCCGGCAGTTCGAGTGTCGGGGACACGAGCATCGCGTTGACCTTGCCGGAGAACAATTGGGCGTCGTCCACGTAGGCCTCGCCCTCGAGTTTCCCGCCACCGGGGCCGGTGATCACGGCCCGTCCGACCAGCACCGTTCCGGTGTCGTCACGGATCAGCGGGACTTCGGATGCCCGGCCCTCCACCGCCCGCTTGGCGGCGGCATTGCCGGTTCCGGTCTGGTAGGCGCGGGAGCCGTAGGTCTTGTCGACGGGCACATAGCCGATCTCCACATGGAGTCGTTCGCTGCGCATCAGATGGGTCAGCACCGAGGCCAGGGCGGCGTCGTCGCCGAGCACGATCAGCCGGGGCAGGCTGTCGGCGGCGAGGACGGGCAGTAGCTCATCGATCACGCTGGTGTTCGGGATGGCGGTCGTCTGTGAGATCGGCAGTGACGCGAGGGCGATGGGTACCGGTGCGCCGTCGCAACAGAGAACGTGGGTACTCAAACTGCGGTACACCCTCCTCGGTTCGGCCGACAAACCCGTCGGCCACCCTCGCCACTTTCCCGGTCGGATCCCTGCTCGTCCGCCAGTGCCACGCAACCATAGCCCTGCCCGACTACAGCCACACGGTTGCCGAGCCTACGGTGCGATCCGGTTCGATGCCGCCTCGAACGCTTTGGGTAGACTGTGCTTCCGGCCACCGCCTCAGTACGGCAGGTAGCTGCAGCACAGGTGTTCCCCACCCGGTCGGCCGCGCCGACTGCCATCTCCCGGGGTGCTGCGCGTCGAACCGTAGGAGACACGACCATGCCGGCAATCGTCCTGATCGGCGCCCAATGGGGCGACGAGGGTAAGGGCAAAGCAACCGATCTGCTCGGTGGCAGGTTGCAATGGGTGGTTCGCTACCAAGGCGGCAATAACGCCGGTCACACCGTCGTGCTGCCCAATGGCGATAAGTTCGCACTGCATCTGATCCCGTCCGGAATCCTCACCCCCGGCGTGACGAATGTCATCGGCAACGGTGTCGTGGTCGATCCCGGCGTCCTGCTCGCGGAGCTGGCCGGACTGGAGGAGCGCGGCGTCGACACCTCGGGTCTGCTGCTCTCGGCCGACGCGCACCTGATCATGCCGTACCACGTGGCCATCGATAAAGTCACCGAACGCTTCCTCGGAAATAAGAAGATCGGCACCACCGGCCGCGGTATCGGCCCGTGCTACCAGGACAAGGTCGCCCGGGTCGGCGTGCGGGTCGCCGATGTGCTCGACGAGAAGATCCTGACGCAGAAGGTCGAAGCCGCCCTGGAGTTCAAGAACCAGGTGCTGGTGAAGATCTACAACCGCCGCGCGCTCGACCCGCAGCAGGTGGTGGACGAGGTGCTCGAGCAGGCGGACAGCTTCAAGCACCGCATCGCCGACACCCGGCTGGAGCTGAATCTGGCGCTGGAGCGCGGCGAAACCGTGCTGTTGGAGGGTTCGCAGGGCACCCTGCTCGATGTGGACCACGGCACGTATCCGTATGTCACCTCGTCCAACCCGACCTCGGGCGGTGCGGCGGTCGGCGCCGGCATCGGACCCAACAAGATCAATACGGTGCTCGGCATCCTGAAGTGCTACACCACCCGCGTCGGCTCGGGTCCGTTCCCGACCGAACTGTTCGACAACTTCGGTGAATTCCTGGCCAAACAGGGCGGCGAGGTCGGTGTGACCACCGGCCGGGCCCGCCGATGCGGCTGGTTCGACGCGGTCATCGCGCGCTACGCGACCCGGGTCAACGGCGTCACCGATTACTTCCTCACCAAGCTGGATGTGCTGTCGAGTCTGGAGCGGGTGCCGATCTGTGTCGCATACGAGATCGACGGCAAGCGGGTCGAGCAGATGCCGACCACACAGACCGAATTCCACCACGCCAAGCCGATTTACGAGGAGATGCCCGGCTGGTGGGAGGACATCTCACACGTGCAGACCTTCGAGGAACTGCCCGCCAACGCGCAGGCCTATGTGCTGCGCCTAGAGGAGTTGTCCGGCGCCCGTATTTCCTGCATCGGCGTCGGACCGGGTCGTGACCAGACGATTGTCCGCCACGACGTACTCGGCTAGGGCTACAACAGCGGAATCGGTGCGCCCGTTCATCGTTCGTTGTCATCGATCATGATCCGGGACGAACTAAAGTAAGAGCTATGGCTCGGAACTGGCCGATGATCGAGCGCGAGACCGAGTTCGCAGCGATCCGCGCAGCACTCACCGGTACCGAATATGTCGGTGCTGTACTGACCGGAGACGCCGGTGTCGGAAAGACGACACTGGCCAGACACGCGACGGCGGCCGTGGGCGGCAATATCCGGTGGGTTGCGGGCACGGAATCGGCCCGCAGCATCCCGCTCGGCGTATTCGCCCATATGGTCGGCGTTTATACCGCGCACGATCCGGTGACGTTCATGTCCGCCGCGCGCGAGGCACTGCTCGCCGACGGGCACGCGATCATCGGCGTCGATGACGCACACCTGCTCGACCAGCTCTCGGCGACACTATTGCTGCAGTTGGCCATCGATAAGGCGGCACATATCGTCGCGACCGTGCGCAGCGGGGTGCAGGTGCCCGATGCGGTCACCTCGCTGTGGAAAGACGGCCACCTGCTGCGCGTCGATCTCAACCCGTTCAGCCAGCAGCAGAGCGTCGATCTGGTCGAGCAGATGCTCGGCGGACAGCTCGAGGGTTTCACCGCCAATCTGATGTGGGAGTCCTCCGGCGGAAATGCCCTGTTCCTCCGGCACTTGGTGGAGGGCGCGCTGGAGGCGGGTTCGCTGCGGCAGGTGAACGGGGTCTGGCAGCTGCGCGGCCGGGCCGCGGTGACCTCGGAATTGGCTGCGCTACTGGAGGATCGGGTCGAACAGCTGCCCGATTCGGTGTTGCGGGTGCTCGAACTGCTCACCTTCTGCGAGCCCATCGACCTCGACGTGCTCGCCGAAGTGGCGGGTGAGGAGGCCGTGGAGGCCGCCGAAACCCGTGGTCTCATCCGGGTTGTCGAGAATGCCAACCAGCTGATCGTGCGCTACAACCATCCGCTGTTCGGTGAGGTGATCCGGCGTCGGCTCGGCATCGCCTCGGCGCGGCGACTGCGCGGTCGGCTGTACTCCTCGCTCAAGGAACGGCCGATCAATTCCGCCCCGGACCGCATCCGGTTGGCCGAATTGGCCTTGGACAGTGATAAATCCGCCGATCTCGAACTCTTCGAGGCGGCCGCCGCCGATGCGATCGGGTTGGCCAATCTGCCGCTCGGTGAGCGTTTCGCCAGGGCCGCGGTGGAACGTCGCGGCGGGGTGGAGGCCGCGGATCTGCTGGCTCGCGCGCTGCTGTGGCAGGGCCACCGCATCGAGGCCGAACGCACCCTGGCCAGCTTCGATCCGGATCAGATGAACGAGGTGCAGCTGGCCCGCTGGGGCAGCACCCGGGTGTCGAATCTGTTCTGGGCCATGGGCGATGCCGAGCGGGCCGATGAGGTGCTCGCGATGTTGCGGACCAAGGTGCGGCATCCGAAGATCGTCGCGACCTTCGATGGCCTGGCCTCGGCGTGCGCGGTCAATGAAAATCGGCTCGAGGACGCATTTTCCGCGGCCGAGGCGGTGATGGAGACCAAAGGCGCACCGCCGTGGGCGGTTTGGTGGGCCTCCTTCGGCGGCGGGCTGGCGCTGGCACTGATGGGCAAGGGCGAGGCGGCGCGGCAGTACGCGGCCCGCGGGCATCAGGTGGAGTCGCATATCGACGGGCTCAACCGGTACATCTCCACCCACGCCGAGGTGCTCGCGCTGACCTTCACCGGTGATCTCGAGGCCGCACGCCGTTGTGCCTCAGGGCATTTCGGCTATTCGTCGGCAGGTCAGTACCTGGCCTGGGGCATGTCGAAAATCCTGCAGGGGACCGTCGACGTGGCGCAGGGCCGCTTCCTGGACGGGATCGAACATCTCGAACAGGCAGTGGCCGCGCTCACCGCGGAGGGCGCCGCCGCCTGGCACATTCCGGCGAGAATCCGTTTGGCCGAAGCATATTCGGCACTCGGCCGGGCGCCGGAGGCCGCCGAATCCATTGCCGAGGCGATTGCGCGCGGCGGCAGGCACAGCGCGGTCTACGACCCGCAGTTGGAGATCGCACGGGCCTGCGTCGCCGCCGCGGAGGGCACCGTCACCCCGGCCATCCGACTGGCCATGGGCGCCGCCGATGCGGCAGCGCGCTCACATCAGCACGCCATCGAGGCCATGGCACTGCATGCGGCCGCCCGCTTCGGCGACCATTCCGCGGCAGGCCGACTCGCCGATCTGGCGGTTCGGGTCGACGGCGGTTTGGTGCAGGTCCAGGCCAGCCATGCGGTGGCCTTGGCCGCCCACGACGGACCCGGCCTGGATGCGGCCGCGGCCCAATTCGAGCGCATCGGTGCCTTGCTCTCGGCCGCCGATGCCGCCGCCCAAGCGGCATCGGCCCATGAACGAGCCGGAGACCGCCGCCGCCTGCTGGAATCCGCCGCCACCGCGAACCGCCTGGCCGCGGCCTGCGGCGGTGCGAGCACCCCCGCCCTGCGCCAAGCCGCCCAGCCCTTACCGCTCACCTCCCGCGAACGTGAAATCGCGAATCTCGTTGCGGCAGGACTGTCCAACCGCCAGATCGCCGACCGCCTGACCGTTTCGGTCCGCACCGTGGAGGGCCACCTCTACCGCGCCTGCATCAAGATGGACGTGACGGACCGGGAAACCCTCGGAGCGCTCATGCGCGGTGAGTCCTCCGGGGGAGCCAGCTGAGGGAGAGCAGGTGGACATCCTCAGCGAGACCATCGCGGCCATCCGCACGGGCAACCCGACCTCCGGTCTGTTCGTCCGGCACGCGCCGTGGGGCCGTGCCTATCCGGTGGTCCCCGGCGCGGGTTTCCATGTGGTGCTGCAGGGTTCGTGCCTGGCAGTGCCCTATGGCGGGGAACCGATCGCTCTTGGGGTGGGCGATGTCCTGTTCATGCCGCGTGGTGCCGACCACGATCTGGTCGACCGCCTCGACAGTCCGGTCACCGAGGAGGCGCGGCCGGGTGAGCCGCGCGAGATAATCGGACCCGGCGTCCGCACCGCGTTGCTGTGTGGCGCATACGAACTCGGCAGGCAGCGCAGCCACCCGCTGCTCGACGAACTCCCCGAATTCATCCATCTCCCGGCACGTCCCGGCCGGCACCCGTCCCTGCGCGCTGCCGTCGACCTGCTCGCCGCCGAGGTCGCCGAACCGAAACAGGGCAGCGATGCCGCCGTTCCTGCCATTCTGGAGACCCTGCTCCTGTTCATTCTGCGCGCCTGGTTCGACGAACAGGCCACCGGCGAACCGGCAACGGGTTGGGCTGGTGCGTTCGCCGATCCGGCGGTCGCCGCCGCCCTGCGCGCCGTGCACGAAGAACCCGGCCGCAGCTGGACCGTCCCCGACCTCAGCGATATCGCTGGCGTATCGCGCGCCACCCTGGCCCGTCGCTTCACCGCCACCATCGGCGAACCGCCCCTGGCCTACGTCACCCGCTGGCGCATGCTCACCGCCGCCCGCCTGTTGCGCGATACCGATAGCCCCCTCGGCGCCGTGGCCCGAAAGGTCGGTTACACCTCGGAATTCGCCTTCGCCAAGGCCTTCAAACGCGAATACGGCTTGCCGCCCGGCCAATACCGTCGCGCCGATGACCAGCCACCGCTGATCGCGGTCTGAACTCCGGTCGGGCACGATCCCGCGGCGCCCTGGCGGCATCGCCGAACAGTCACCGCCGCATACCGGTGGCCGTCGCCGAACTGCCCGGCGGCGGCTTGTAGCCATGTGTGCTACGTGAGGCTACGCTGGGGGTATGAAGGTGATCACGCAGCGGGAGTTCCGCAATAACTCCGCAGCGGTCATGGATGCTGTCGAGGCTGGTGAGGTCTTTCGCGTCACTCGTAATGGTGTGGAGGTTGCCGAACTGCGGCCGGTCGAACGCCGCCGTCGCCTGACCGCCGAGGAACTCGTGGCACGGCATCGTAAGCTGCCGCGCGTGGACCATGCTCGTATGCGGCGGGAGGCCGACGACTTCTTCGGTACCGAGGATCGCATCGGTGACGATGACACATGGGAATCCCGTTGATGACGAACCGTCACTCGTCCGGCGTCCTCGACACGTGCACATACCTCGATTTGGATGTCCTGGATCCAAACGCCTTGCCGGAGGTCCCCGAGATCACCGCGATCACCCTGGCAGAGCTGAATCAGGGTGTTGCGATGGCAAAGGACGCCGCGACCCGTGCTGCGCGATCCGAACAGTTGGGCGCAGCAATTGTGGACTTCGATGCGCTGCCGTTCGATGAAGACGCGGCGACACGATACGGGACTTTAGTGGCACTGACCATGGCGGCGAAACGTGATCCGAAACCACGCCGGATGGACCTGCTCATCGCTGCCGTAGCGTCGTCCCGCGGGTTGCCGCTGTACACGCGCAACAGCAAGGACTTCCGTGGTCTCGAGAGCATGCTCGAGATCATTTCGGTCTGATCGGCTCGTCAGCTGAATGGGGTGTGCGGGCGGGGCTGGAGTTCGCCGTCCACGAAGATATCGACCTTTTCGTTGTAGAAGCAGGCCAGGCCCGCGATCTTCTGGCTTTCCGGGAGTGGGGTGCGGTAGCCCCAGACAATGTCCGGGTAGTCCTTGTCCGCGATGCGGACGGTCCAGTACTCGGCGGTGCCTTTGTACGGGCAGCTGGTGTGGGTCGTAGTGGGGCTCAGCAGGTCCATGCGGACGTCGGTCGGCGGGAGGTAGTACCGCGCGGGAAGTCCGGTTTCGAAGAGGATGCGCGGGGAGCGGGAGTCGGCGACGGTGACACCGTCGATCTCGACGCGGACGTGGCGCGAGCTGGCGAGGATATCGACCCGCGTATACGGATCGCGTGGGTGGACGTAGACGGGCTCGTCTTCCTCGAACCACTCGTCCATCGAATTCCAGTCCAGCCGCACCAGTTCGTCGAGTTCGGGAATCGGCGAATCATGGTGGCGCAGTGCGGCGCCCGGCGCGGTCACGCCGTCGACCACCACATCGTATTCGGTCGCATCCCCGCGACTGGGGGAATGTTTGGTCCTGCCATTGGGCTCGAGCTTCGCGTGCAGATCCGCGACCGGCAGGTAGTAGGTCGGATAGTGCGGTCCTTCCCATACCAGCACCGGTCGTATGGTGTCGGCGACCAGCTGTCCACGCAGGTACACCCGCACCCGTTTCTGGCCGGTCTCGACCTTCACCCGGCCCCGCGTCTCATCAGTCATACCTTCCGACCGTACTCCGCGGGGGTTACCGAGCAGGTCGGTCGCCGACTGATCGCCTGCGCCTCATCGACGCCGTGCTGCGCTGGGTCGTGGTCATCGGTATGGGCCAGCGCGGAACGCCCGGTGAGCAGCACGAGCACGGGCCACGGCGCACGCCGGACCCGCCCGGAACGGCAGGCCGATGCTGTGTTTGCCGAGCTTGCCCGCCAGGTGGGGGCCGCGGCGCCGCCAGCGAAACGGACGAAACTGTACGCGGCGGATGCGGTCGCGCGTTCCACCGGCGCCGTGATCATGACGGCCTCGGTGATCAGCGTGTTGTTGATGGCGAGAACAGGCCCGCCGGGACGGTCCCGACGATCAACACCGGCTTGTCATCGGATAGCAGTCGGCGGCGAACAATGCCAGCGCGGCCTATGCGCCGCTCATCCCAGATACGGCGTCGAGCGTTGTTCGGCGTGGTGCTGCAACCTGAGCCGAACCGTCTGGTGTACCGGCAGTGTCTCGAGTTCTTCGAGCCGAAGGAATTTCACTTCCGTCGACTCGGAACTGACCTCGATCCGGCCACCGATCACCCTGCCGTAGAAAGTGATGTTGAACTCTTGGCGGATCTCGCCGTCCGCGTAAGCGATCACGTGCTGAGGGTCGGTGTAGATACCGAGTATCCCGGTGATCTCGATATCCAGTCCGGATTCCTCTTTGGTCTCACGGATCACGCACTGCTCGAGCGTTTCTCCGATTTCCATGATTCCTCCGGGGAACGACCAGTTCCCGGAGTCGCTTCGGCGTTGCATGAGGATGGCCCCCCGGTCGTCAACGACCAGTGCCGAACCTCCGGGGACCAAGCTGTTCGGCGTGGGTGCGTTCGGATCTCGGTAGTAGTCACGCCGTGAGCCCATCGGGATTCACCTCTTGCAGGTACGGGGTTACGGTTCCCCAGATCTGTTCGAATTGGTCTTCGAACGATGCGAACAGCCCGTACGGGGAGAGCTTTCGGAGGTAGAGCGCGGGGTGCTGATAACCCCTCGCTCGAACCAGGTACGGCGTCACCAACATCAGGTCATCGAACCTGAACACCGAGTTGTACAAGTGCGTTGTGTGTAGCCCGATTCGGCATCCGGGAGTCTCGGCAAGGGGGCCGATCATGCTCAGCGCGTTTCGTATCCGTCCGGGCAATGTCCCTTGCATCTGTTCGAGCGCGTCACGCTCGGCTACGTGTGCGGACTCCGGGTCTGCGAAGGCCAGGCGGACGCTCGCGCCGTTGCGGCATTTGTCCGCGATCAGATCGGCGGCATCGGGCAACAGCTCGAGGACGAACGGGTAGGCGTAACCGATGATGTCTATTCGCTGAGTAGCGCTCAGCAGCAGCGATGTCCAAACCTCGTTGGGCACGTCGGCCCGGTGTGCGTAGGCACCGATGACTTCGGCTGTCGCGGGGGCTCCCGCGCTGATGTCCGGACGAGTGGCGGGCCAGAGACTCGACTCCGATTCGCCGAGCGCACTAGCCACAGCGGCCCGAGTTCGTTTGTGCGGCACCCGACCAGCTAGCCATCGGTTCACGGTTTTCACGTCTACGTTGACGGTCTTTGCGAGCGCGGCGGAGTCGATTTGTGCTCGCAACATCGCCGATTGGAGACGGTGACTCATACCGAAACGATACCGGGACGTTTAGATGCTTTGAAGTGTCCGGCGAAACGTTCTCCGCGAAGTTCAGGTGTCTGCGGATTGTCCATAACGTTTGATTCGGCCCCCGTGACATGTGGCGACAACCGGTCACGGGGTGCCTACCAACATCGGACTACAGGAGTCGAGATGGGCAGGCGCACACGACTGTTCGTGTTCCCAGGCGGGGTATTGGAGGTCGCAGACAACGGCGACACAGACGGTTCGCTGTACCTCGAGTTGATTCCAGCTGATCGTGCTCTACCGCAACGGGTTCCGGGTGCTGCCATCGTGAATCACGCTGCCAGTCCGGCCGACGCCGAGACGTGCGCCAAGGTACTTCGATTGCTCCGGGACCTGCCGTGATCGCGCTCGGCTGGGTTGTCGCGATCGGGCTGCCGCTGTCGGTGATCGTCGGAGTGATCGTGTGGCCCGAGCGGACGCCGAAGGATCGCACGGTCTGGGGAATACGCGAGCGGATCGAACGCGAGGACACGGGCCGGATGAAGCCCGATGCGTCACGGGAGTACTGATCGGGCTGGTCAGGCTATTGGAATGGGGAAGAGCTCGCGGTACAACATTGCTCGGCTCGGCGCTGCTGTTGCCCCCTCGGCACAGCGTTGTCTTGCCTCGCGGCACCAGCTACGGCGGCGCACATCGCTCACCTCAGGTCGAATAGTGCTGTGGCGCAGCCTTCTTCAGGGCGTCCAGCAGTTCTGTTAGATCTGTCTCCATGCGGGCGAGGCGGTTGGTGTCGAATTCGGGCAGTCTGGTCGCGAGTGCGGTGCCGAAGGCGCGGCGCGCGCGTTGCAGCCGGTCACGTCCGGCCGGGGTGAGTTCGACGACGACGGCCCGCGAATCCTGCGGGTCCTTGCGTCGGGTGGCGAATCCGTCCGCGACGAGTCGCCCGATCAGCGCCGTTGCCGCCGGTTGCGAACATCGATCGATGCGGGCGAATTCGCTGACCCGCACGGCGCCGTGTTCATCGAGCACCGCCAGTGCCCGCATAACGGCCCGTGGTAGGTCCTCGCCGCTGATCACCCCGGCCAGCCGGGTCAGCCGACCGGCGGTGACGAGTAGATTGACGACGCTGTCCTCTGCGGATGTCACCGGTGTCTGCTGCACACCGTTATTATTACATAACCTAACTATCTATCTCGATGAAGTGCGTTACGACCCGCTCTACCTGCGGAAACGGCAGCGCCCCGGAGAGTGGGAGAGCTCCGCCGGGGCGCTGCCGGTGTGGTGACTACGCGGGCTGGACGAGCGGCCGGTGCGGCGTGCCGAACAGCTGGGCGTCACCGTGTGCGCGCTTGAAGAACAGGTGCGCGTCGTGCTCCCAAGTAATGGCGATGCCGCCGTGCAACTGCACCATCTCGGCGACGATCGTGCTGAACGCCTCCGAACAGTGCAGGCGAGCCGCCCAGACATCCTCGGCCGCCGATGACGACCGCTCCGCGACGGCGGTGGTCGCCGCATAGGAGGTGGACTTGGCCGATTCCACCAGCACGTACATATCCGCCATGCGGTGCTTGAGCGCCTGGAAGCTGCCGATCGCACGACCGAACTGCACCCGTGACTTGGTGTACTCCACCGTCAGCTCCAGGCAGCGCTCGGCCGCGCCCACCTGCTCGGCCGCGACGGCGGCCCAGGCGATTTCGTGCAGTCGCGCGGTGACGGCGGCGGGATCGCCGGTCCCGAGCCGTCGCCCTGCGACGCCGGTGAAGGTTATTTCGGCAAGCTTGCGGGTCGGATCCATGGTCGGCACCGAATGCCGGGACACGCCATCGGCCGCGGCATCGACCTCGAAAAGTCCCGTCGGCGTCACCACCACGAGAGTGTCGGCGTGCAGTCCATCGAGTACGTAATGTGATGTGCCGGACAGTATTTCGCCATCGGCGTGCACGCCGGGCGCATCCCAGCCATCCGGGCCCGCCCAGCAGAGGGCGATCGTTCTCGCGCCCTCGGCGACCTCCGGCAGCAGCCGCTCACATGCGTCGACGTCACCGGACAACAGCACCGCCTGCGCACCGAGCACGGCCGAACCGAGCATCGGAACCCCGGCGAGTGTGCGGCCCAATTCGGTGACCACCAGCAGGGATTCGACCAGACTCGCGCCGAATCCGCCGTACTCCTCCGGAATCGCCAGCGCGGCGACGCCGACCTGCTCGCACAGCAGCCGCCATAGCTTCTCGTCGTAGCCGAGCTCGGTATCCATACCCGCGCGCACCGCCGCGGAGCCCGCGTGCTTGGTCAGCAGCGCCCGCACCGATGCGATGAATTCCTGATGTTCAGTGCTGGTCATGCGAAACCTCGTATGGGCGATCGCACGATAGGTCGCGAGTGCGCGAGTCGTTCGGGCGATGGCGGGTCGGATATGGGACACGGCTGCGGCGCGGTGAGCGGCCGAATCCGGCGGCGGGTTGATGGATTTCGACGCTGATCACGCGGACCCCCGCAGGTCGCGATCCCGCAGCGTCGCCGCGATCCGGGCGCGATGCAGATCCGGTGTGCCCCACGCCGATCGAAGCGCGGTCACCCTGGTCAGCCACAGCGACAGGTCGTACTCGGCGGTGTAGCCGATGGCGCCGTGTACCTGTAGCGCCGCACGCGCGGAGCGATAGGCCGCGTCACCGCAGGCGATCACCGCTGCCGAAACATCGCGGCCGCGGGTGGTATCACCCATGGTCAGTGCCGCCCGGTAGAGCAGCGGCTCGGCCAGATCCAGCCCGATCAGCACATCGGCCAACTTCTGCTTCACGGCCTGGAACTCACCGATCGGCTTGCCGAACTGCTTGCGCTGCTTGGCATATTCGGTCGCGGCGGCCAATAGCGCCCGGCCCGCGCCGAGCAGCTGCGCCGCATTGGCCAGCGCCCCCGCATCGAAGGCGGCGGCAATGGCGTCGCGGACATGATCGCCCTCGGCAACCACCGCATCGGCCTCGACTGTGAACAGTCGTCGCGCCGGATCGACCGACCGCACCAGCTCCGTCCGGTGCGCGGTGCGGAGTTGATCACCGTCCGCGATCAGCACCACCTCGGCGACATCCGCGTCCAATGCGACCGTGCCGTGCGCGGGTGACGCGAACGCCAGCGTGCCCAGCGCCGCGCCGTCGGCGAAGCCGGGCAGCCAACGCGCGGCCAGCGCGGTATCCGGAAGGGCCTGCAGCAGTGCGGGTATCGCGGCCGCCGTCGCCACCAGGGGGCCGGGCGCGGCGGCCCGGCCGATCTCCTGGAACGCGACGACCAGATCGATCGGCTCCGCGCCCATGCCGCCGTGCCGTTCCTCGATGGCAAGGCCGAGCGCTCCCGCACCGGCCAGCTGCCGGATGAGCCCGCGGCCGGGCTGAGGATCTCCACTGGCCCAGGACCGTACGGCCGCGGGGGTGCGTCCGGCATCGAGCAGCTTGCGCAGGCTGGTGCCGAAGTCGACTTGTTCCGGGCTGAGCGCGAATCTCATCGGCTGCTCCCTCTCGGTAGTCCGAGCAGTCGCTCGGCGATGATATTGCGCTGAATCTCGTTGGTACCGGCATAGATCGGACCGGAGAGCGAGAACAGATAGCCATCGGTCCACGGCCCGGACCGTTCGGCCGCGCCGCCCAGTACCTCCAGTGCGGTTTCGTGCATGGCGATATCGAGTTCGGACCAGAACACCTTGGTGATCGACGATTCCGCGCCCAATTTGCCGCCCTCATTGAGCCGGGTGACCGTGCCGAAGGTGTGCAGCCGGTAGGCCTCACTGCCGATCCAGGCATCGACCACCGCATCGCGCTGTGCGGTATTGGTGTGATCGCCGGTGTCGAGCCACAGGTCGATCAGCCGCTGCGCGGTCGCGCTGAAGCGGCCCGGACTGCGCAGCGACAGGCCGCGCTCATTGCTCGAGGTGCTCATCGCGACCCGCCAGCCGTCACCGGGCTCGCCGATCACATCGCGATCCGGGACGAAGACGTCGTCGAGGAAGATCTCCGCGAATCCGGGCTCACCGTCCAACTGCGGGATCGGCCGTACCGAAACACCATCCGCAGAGAGCGGGAACATTACGTACGTGAGTCCGCGATGCCGTTCGGCCTCGGGATCACTGCGGAACAGCCCGAAGGCCCAGTCCGCGAACGACGCCCGCGAACTCCAGGTCTTCTGCCCGCTCAACAGCCAGCCGCCGGTGGTGCGGCGCGCGGTCGAGCGGATACCGGCCAGATCGCTGCCCGCCTCCGGCTCGGACCAGGCCTGCGCCCAGATATCGTCGCCGCGCGCCATCCGCGGCATGATCCGGTCCAACTGCTCCGGGGTGCCGTGCTCGAAAAGCGTCGGCGCCAATAGGAAGATGCCGTTCTGGCTGACCCGCCCCGGCGCGCCGGCGGCGTAATACTCCTGCTCGAAGAGCACCCACTCCAGCAGCGAGGCATCGCGTCCGCCGTACTCCCGCTGCCAGGAGACGACCGACAGGCGCGCGTCGGCGAGGGTGCGTTCCCATTCGCGATGTGCCTCGAAGCCGGCCTTGGTATCCATGGAGGGCAGCGGTTTCGCGGGTTTGTTGGCGGCGAGGAATTCGCGAACTTCCTGTTGGAATTCGGCGGTCGCCTGATCGAGATCCAGATCCACTACGTTGTCCCGTTCTGCTCGGACGTCGGCTCGGTGGTCACCGAGGCCGACGCGGATGCCGAAGCGGTCGCCGTGCTCTTCATCGACTTGGCGGTCATGCCGCCGAGCGAATCCGCGCCAACCTCGGCATTGTGTGCGTGCGCGAAATGGTGCAGGCCGAATGCCGAATCCATGCCCGCGCGCATACCCATCAGATCCTCGGCCTGGTTGACCGCCTTCTTGGTCAGCGCCAGCCCGAATTGCGGCATGGTGGCGATCTTTTCGGCCAGCGCCAGGGTTTCGGTTTCGAGTTCGGCGCGCGGCACGACGCGATTGACCATGCCCCATTCCTTGGCCTGGGCCGCATCGAAGCGGTCCCCGGTGAACAGGAATTCCTTGGCCGCGCGCGGCCCCATCACCCACGGGTGCGCGAAATACTCCACACCCGGAATGCCCATGCGGACAACGGGATCGGAGAAGAACGCGTCATCGGAGGCGATAATGAGGTCGCAGACCCAGGCCAGCATGAGCCCGCCAGCGATACACGCGCCCTGCACCATCGCGATGGTCGGCTTGGGGATTTCCCGCCAGCGGCGGCACATCCCCAGGTACACCTCGGTCTCGCGGGCGAAGCGCTGATCGCCGCCGACCCGGTCCACATGGTCCCACCACAGCGCGGCCTTGTTCTGATAGCGCACATGGTGATCGCGTCCTGGCGTGCCGATGTCATGGCCCGCACTGAAATGCTTTCCGTTGCCCGCCAGGACGATCACCTTGACCTCGGCGTCTTCGACGGCACGCTCGAATGCGGCATCGAGGGCATAGGTCATCACCGAATTCTGCGCGTTGCGGTAGTCCGGCCGGTTCAGCGTGACAATCGCGATCGGGCCGCGCCGCTCATAGGTGACGACGTCTCCCTCATCGGGAACACCGTTCTCGTCGGACATTACGACTTCTCCTCACGTAGTTGACGCTTGAGCACTTTCCCGGCCGCGCTATAGGGCAGTTGGTCCCGGAATTCGATGAATCGGGGCACCTTGAAATTGGCCAGCACGGTGCTCGCATGCGCGCGCACTTGCTCCTCGGTGAGCGCGGCGCCGGGTTTGCGCACTACAAATGCCTTGCCCACCTCACCCATTCGGGTATCCGGCACCCCGATGACCGCGGATTCGGCCACGCCGTCGAGCCGGGCCAGCGCCTGCTCGATCTCCGCCGGATACACATTGAAACCGCCGGAGATGTACATATCCTTGAGCCGGTCGGTGATCTTCAGGTACCCGCGCTCGTCGAGCGTGCCGATATCACCGGTGTGCAGCCAGCCCTCGGCATCAATGGTTTCGGCGGTGCTCTCCGGATCGTTGAGGTAGCCGAGCATCACATTCGGCCCGCGCAGCAATACCTCACCTTCTGGGCTCAGCCGCAATTCGAAATCGGCGATCGGGCGGCCACAGGTGCCCGCGATGGTGGCGGCATCGTCATCGGCGCGGCACATGGTGCCGAATCCGGCGGCCTCGGAGAGTCCGTAGCCGGTGATGACCACAGTGAAATCGAGTTCCGAGCGCATGCGCTCGACCAGTACCACCGGCACCGTCGCGGCACCGGTCACGGCGACGCGCAAGGTGCTCAGGTCGTAGCTGTCCCGGTCCGGGAAGTCGAGAATGGTCTGGTAGATGGTCGGCGGTCCGGGCAGCACCGTGATCTTCTCGTCGCCGACCAGGCGCATGGTCGCCGGCACATCGAAGGTCGCCTGCGGAATGATCGTCGCGCCGGTCACCAGACAGGCGAGGATGCCCGCCTTGTAACCGAAGTTGTGGAAGAACGGGCTGACAACCAGATAGCGATCGGAGCCGGTCAAGGTGGTGCATTCGGCCCACGCGCGCACAACCGACAGCGCCTGCCGATGCGCGACCAGGGTGCCTTTGCTGCGTCCAGTGGTGCCGGAGGTGAACAGGATGTCGGAAATATCCTCCGGGTCGACGCCCTCGGCGCGCTGCATGGCATCGGCCACGGAGACCGATTCGGCGATTTCGGCGAGCTGCGACCAGTTGACGGCCGCGGCGTCGGTCGTCTCGGTCCCCGGCTCCACGGGGATCACGACCACCGTGTCGATGCGCAATTCCGGTGCGGCGGAGCGCAATTCGGCCAGTCGATCCCGGCCGAGGAAGGTTCCGGCGATGAACAGCGCCTTGGCCTCGACGCGCGCGAGCACATCGGCGGCCTCATCGGCGACATAACGGGTATTGAGCGGCACCAAGGCCGCGCCCGCGTAGTGCGCGCCCAGCGCGGCGACCACCCAGTGATAGGTGTTCGGCGCCCACATGGCGACCCGGTCGCCCGACTGCACGCCGCGGGCGATCAGCGCCCGCGCCACCTCCTGCACCGCCGCGAGCAACTGCGTCCAGTCGAGCCGAACCTCGCCGTCGCCGAGGGCGGGTGCGGCGCCGAAGGTGCGCGCGGCATCGTGCAGTGCCATGGGTGTCGTTTGTGCAGGGGTTGTCACGGTTGTCCTCACCGTCGGCGGGGTCTTTTGCTGCCTTTGCTCGATCAAAGTGGTCAGCCTCTAACAAAGCAAGTGCTTGGTAGGTTATCCTACCGGCGTGGGTGCGATCCAGACCTCAGATTCCGACACTGCTGCACAGGACGCGCGGTTTTCCGCAGAAGTGCGCGAGTGGTTGGCCGAGAACCTCAATGGCGAGTTCCGCGCACTGCGTGGACTCGGCGGACCCGGCCGCGAGCACGAGGCCTTCGAGGAGCGCCTCGCCTGGGACCGGCACCTGGCCGCGTCCGGATGGACCTGTCTCGGCTGGCCCAAGGAATGGGGTGGTCGCGAGGCCTCGGTGCGCCAGCAGGTGATCTTCCATGAGGAGTACGCCAAAGCGAATGCGCCGGCCCGGGTTTCCCATGTCGGTGAGGAACTGCTCGGTCCGACCGTGCTCGCCTTCGGGACCCAGGCGCAGAAGCAGCGCTTCCTGCCCGGGGTCCGGAATGTGACCGAGCTGTGGTGCCAGGGCTACTCCGAACCCGGCGCGGGGTCCGACCTGGCGGCCATCACCACCAGCGCCCATCTCGACGGCGACGAATGGTCGATCAACGGCCAGAAGATCTGGACCTCGCTGGCCCATGTGGCCGACTGGTGCTTCGTCGTCGCGCGCACCGAAAAGGGGTCGACCCGACACAAGGGCCTGTCCTACCTGCTGGTTCCCATGCATCAGCCGGGCATCGAGGTCCGCCCGATCATCCAGTTGACCGGCACCTCGGAATTCAACGAGGTCTTCTTCGACAATGCGCGCACCGCCGCGGACCTGGTCGTCGGCGATCCGGGCGACGGCTGGCGCATTGCCATGGGCACGCTGACCTTCGAGCGCGGCATCTCCACCCTCGGCCAGCAGATCCGCTTCGCCCGCGAACTCGCCGATATCGAGGCGCTGGCCCGTCGCACCGGCGCGGCCGACGACCCGCTCATCGCCGACCGGATCGATAAGGCGTGGGTCGGCCTGCGCGTGCTGCGCGCGCATGCGCTGCGCACCATGGCCGATACGACCGCCGATGATGGCGGACAGGCCTCGGTCTCCAAACTGCTGTGGGCCAACTGGCATCGCGGCTTGGGCGAACTCGCCATGGCCGTGCTCGGTCCCGCCGGACTGGTCGCCGATGCGAACGATCTCAATGAATGGCAGCGGCTGTATCTGTTCACCCGCGCCGATACGATCTACGGAGGTTCGAACGAAGTGCAGCGCAATATCATCGCCGAGCGCGTGCTCGGGTTGCCGCGGGAGGCTCGGCCATGAGTGCAGCATCGCATAGCGATTCCATGGGGGGTAGTGGGCGTGGTCCGCTTTCTGTTGCGCCCCAGCCCATTCCGGGCCACGGTCTGCTGACCGGACGCACCGCCGTGATCACCGCCGCCGCGGGCACCGGCATCGGCTCGGCCACCGCGCGCAGGCTGCTCGCCGAGGGCGCCGATGTCGTCGTATCCGACTGGCACGAGCGGCGACTGGCCGAAACCGAGGTCGAACTGAAGGCCGAATTCCCGGATCGCCGCGTCGCATCGATCGCCTGTGATGTGCAGAGCACCGAACAGGTCGATGAGCTGATCCGCGGTGCGGCAACGGCATTGGGCCGCATCGACATCATGGTCAACAATGCCGGACTCGGCGGCGAGACCCCGGTCGTGGATATGACCGACGAGCAGTGGGATCGCGTCCTCGACATCACCCTCAACGGCACCTTCCGCTGCACCCGCGCGGCCCTCGGCTACTTCCGCGACGCGGGCCACGGCGGTGTCATCGTGAACAACGCCAGCGTGCTCGGCTGGCGCGCGCAATACGGCCAGGCCCACTACGCCGCCGCCAAGGCGGGCGTGATGGCCCTGACCCGCTGCAGCGCCGTCGAGGCCGCCGAATTCGGTGTCCGGATCAATGCGGTCGCCCCGAGCATTGCCAGGCACGCCTTCCTGGACAAGGTCAGTTCGACCGAACTGCTCGACCGCCTCTCCGAGGGCGAAGCCTTCGGCCGCGCCGCGGAACCATGGGAAGTCGCCGCCACCATCGCCATGCTGGCGAGTGATTACACCACCTATCTCACGGGTGAAGTGGTCTCAGTAAGCAGCCAGCGCGCTTGATTTTCGCAGTCGCAGTGGTCGTTCGGCGCAGTCGTGCGATCGCCTTTCGGCCAGTGCGACCTTGGACCTCTAGTGGGCGTCTGATCAGGTAAAAAGGTCAGGACGCGGCGCATCCGGGTGTGCCATGCTGGATATGGTCGGATCCCGCACTCCCTAAGGGGCGATGGCTATGGGCCCGGATCGCCCACATGCCCGCGAACAACTGGAACTCGAGTTGGTACGCGAAGTCGTGCTGGCCAGGCGACGGCTGGACAGCTTGGTGCTAGCGGCGCTCACCCTCGGCGCCGAACTCATGGACCACACCTCCGAACGCGCGACCGCGACCAGGGCGGCCCAAATTCTCGAACAGTACGCCGTCGACGAAACTGCGGTCGCCCGCGATCCGCGTGGCGCGTTGCGTGCCGATATGGCGCGAGATCACGAACGTGCCAGCCGAATCGGACTCAGCGCCGAATCTGGTGCCGGCTCGGAACAGGACCGGCGACGGCGACGGCAGACGGAATTGTTGTGTGAAGTGCGAGCAGATCTGCTCGACGTTGTTCGCAAATGCCGCAAATTTCGCTTCGATCGCGTCGCATTCGCCGATGAGATCGCGCAGGGTCTCTGCGCCGCCACCGACAAACTGGTCGTCGGTGCGGATATGGACACCTACCGCGCCTGGCAGCGCGGCATGGTCCTCAAACTCATCGAGGAACCGGTCCAGTTCGGTCCGCCGCGGGTAATGGCCACCGTCGACGCAGGACCCGATCGCGGCCCGCTGACCGTCGAATGGGACAGCTGCGAGCGCCGACTCGCATTGGTCGCCCGGATGGCGCGTGCGGGGATCTCACCGGTGGTGATCTGCGATCGACTGCTGGCGGATCTGTCCGTGTCCTCACCGCTGCGCTATTCCATGCGCTGATACCTCCCGGGTTCCCCAAGCAAATGCTTGGTTGTATTATGGCCCGTGTGACCGCATCAGACGCCTCGAAATCAGCACGGCGCAATGAACTGCTCGCGCTCGCGGCCCAACTGTTCGCCGAGCGTGGACTGCGTGCGACGACCGTGCGCGATATCGCCGATGCGGCCGGGATTCTATCGGGGAGCCTCTATCACCACTTCGATTCCAAGGAGTCGATGGTCGACGAGATTCTGCGCGGCTTCCTCGACGATCTGTTCGGGCGGTACCGGGAGATCGTCGCTTCCGGGCTGAGCTCGCGAGATACCTTGGAAGCCTTGGTGATCGCGTCCTATGAATCCTTCGACCGCTCGCACGCGGCGGTGGCGATCTATCAGGCCGAGGCCAAGCGCCTGCGCGATTCGGAGCGGTTCACCTATATCGCGGATTACAATCGCGAATTCCGCGAGCTGTGGCATCGGGTACTGATCAATGGCGTCGAGGACGGCACCTTCCGGCCGGAACTCGACGTCGAACTGGCCTACCGATTCCTGCGCGACACGGTGTGGGTTGCGGTCCGGTGGTACGAGCCCGGCGGCGCGATCACCGTCGAGAATCTCGCCAAGCAGTATCTGACCATCGTGCTCGACGGCCTCACCGTGCCGTAAGTCCACTTCGGCGGTCGGTGGTTATCCGAGCACCGCCTCCGGGCCCGTCGCTTCCGGCCGGGCAGCACACCAAGTAGGAGTTCTAGATGTCAGCACCATCCGCTCGCCGCCCATACGCCCCGCTGCGGGATGCCTATGTGATCGATGCCGTGCGCACTCCGGTCGGCAAGCGCAATGGCGCGCTGGCCGCGGTGCATCCGGCCGATCTCGGCGCGGCTGCGCTGCGAGGTCTGCTGGACCGCAATCCGATCGACCCGGCGGTGGTCGACGATGTGATCGTCGGCTGTGTCGACAACATCGGCCCGCAGGCGGGCAATATCGGCCGCACCATGTGGCTGACCGCCGGATATCCGGAGGAGGTTCCCGGAGTCACCGTCGACCGGCAGTGCGGATCCTCCCAGCAGGCCATCAATTTCGCCGCGCAGGCCATTATGAGCGGCACGGCCGAGGTGGTCGTCGCGGGCGGTGTGCAGAATATGAGCGCCATTCCGATCTCGGCGGCCATGCTGGCCGGCAAGGAGTACGGGTTCGATTCGCCGTTCGTCGGTGCGCAGGGCTGGGACCATCGCTATGGCACGGGCGAGGTTTCGCAGTTCAACGGCGCGCAGATGATCGCCGATAAGTGGAATATCAGCCGAGAAGAGATGGAGCGCTGGGCATTGCGCAGCCATGAGCGCGCCCGCGATGCCATCAAGAACGGCCGCTTCGATCGGGAGATTGTGCCGGTCGGCGAATTCTGGATCGACCAGTGCCCGCGCGAGACAACACTCGAGAAGATGGCGTCGCTGCCGGTGCTCGCCGAGGGCGGAACGCTGACCGCCGCGGTCGCCAGCCAGATCTCCGACGGCGCGAGCGCGACCCTGCTCGCCTCCGAATGGGCCGTCGAGGCATACGGATTGCGCCCACGCGCCCGCATCCACCACGTCAGCGCCCGCGGCGCCGACCCGATCATGATGCTCACCGGCCCCATCCCCGCCACCAAGTGGGCGTTGGAGAAGACCGGCCTGACCATCGACGATATCGATGTCATCGAGATCAACGAGGCCTTCGCCCCGGTCGTACTCGCTTGGCTGCGGGAGACCGGCGCCGATCCGGACAAAGTGAACGTCAACGGCGGCGCGATCGCCCTCGGCCACCCCCTCGGCGCCACCGGCGCAAAGCTTTTCGCCACCCTCCTCAACGAACTGGAACGCGTCAACGGCCGCTACGGCCTGCTCACCATCTGCGAAGGCGGCGGCACCGCCAACGCAACCATCATCGAGCGCTTGTCCGCCTAACCGGATATTTAGGCCGTACAAGTAAGAGCCGCACGGCTTTTCGGCAGGTCCTGCGTCGAGTGCCGGGTCGACTGTCGGGCATGCCCGACGAGTTACCCATGTACTCACGAGATCAGTTGTCGCCGAGCGCCGAAGGCCGCCTCCCCGGAGTGAATTCCGGTGAGGCGGCTTTCGTTGTCGGCGGTATCAGCCAGCTGGGACGAAGTATCCTGACTGTCGCGCTCCTGCTGGCGGAACTGATTCGAGGAGTGTGTCGGGCCGCAGCACATCTCCGCGCCGAACATTGCTGAAGAGTTTGCCACTCGGGATTGCCGGGACGGCTTGCTTGGGCGCCGAACCCTGGATGAAAACGTAGTACTCATAGTGGAAGGGGTCATCGGAGCTGAACACCGGCAGTCCCCGCCAGCAATACCCGGCCAATCCGGAGGCCGAATTCATCGTTTCCCGAGTCATTCCCGACTGGACGACCACCATCCGGTCCCAATCGTCATTCCAACCGGCCTCGGCCGTCAGTGCCCCCAGTGAAACCGTGCCGGGCGCAGTGGCTTTCGCGCGCACTGTCTGCTCGAGCCTCGCGGGCGAACCCAACGGCTGCGGATTCGACGCCAACTCGAACGTCCCGGTGCAGTTCTCCCCGACTCCGTTGCGCGGTGCCGAACTGACGGAACAACCCGTGAGGACCAGCACCGCCATACCGACAACAGCCGTACCCAGCTTGCTCCCCATTGCCCTCACTTCCCTGCCGGTAGCGGGATATCCGACGGTTCCGGCGAGCCGGTCTCACCGACCTTCACCCGGTTGCTCCACTCGATCTGCTGCTGCTGGTTGATCACGATCGCGTCACCAGCATCGATCTGCTGCTGCACCAGTCGCTGAAGCTCCTCAGTCGAGGCACCCGGATGCTCGACGGAAATCTGCCTACCGAGGCTGTTGTTGTACAGATCCATAGCCTCCCGCGCAGGAGCATTGCCGCCGATACCTTCGTGTGCCGTGCCGAAGCTTTGAGTCCAGTCCTCGCCGTATCGTTGGGTCATCAGCGCGTTCCAGTACATGTGCCGGAACGCGTCTCCATGACCGTCATTGAGAGCGGCGGCGTTGTTGTCATACGCCTTCTTGGCCGCTTCCTCAGCCTGTGATTTGAAGTCGAAGAAGTCGGTAACTCTGTTGATCCCGTCCGGTTTCGTGAGCTGCAACTCGAGCAGTGCGACTTCCTCGGGTGTCATGAATGTCGGCTGGAAATCCGGTGAAACCATCCGGATTTCGTTCAGCAACAGACCCGAAGGCCACAGGGTTGCACCCGACTTCGACGGTGCTGTCTGATATTTCGTGAGGATCTCGGCGAGCCTGGGGTCGCTGGGCATGGGAGTCGCACCCTGCTGCACCTCGGGCGACAGAGACTCCAGATGTCGCCTGACCTTCTCGCCACCCTCTTTGTCGGTCTGCTGAATCGACGTGAGTGCTCCCCGGATCCGACTGGTGAGGTAGAACTCGTAGCCCTCCTTCTCTACCAACCCGGCCGGACCGTGCTCCAGCACAACCTTCCAATTGGGCATTCGTGAGCGCACCTCGCCATCGTCCTCAACATAGAGGTGGTACTCCGAATTCTCGGCGTCGCGTTTTGCCTCTTTTATGACGTCAATGTAGCCAACAATGGCGTCGAGCTGGATGTAGATCTCCTGCTGGATATCCACCATCACCTGTTTGGTTCGCCGCGCATGGTCGCGGTCTTGGGCTGCGCGATCGCGAGCGGCGTTGCCAGCGGCGCGCTTCCAGTATTCGTAAGACATGTCGATCGCCGAAGCCGCCTTGGCGGTCTCGTCATCAAGTTTCTGGGCTTTGTCCGAGATCTTCGCACCGATGTTCACCGCAGGGCGAGGATCCCATGCGAGCACCTTCGACACCGTGAGGGCCTCGACATACGCGCCGCCACTCACCGCTGCCCAGCCTCCCGCAGACGGTCGGCGAAAGCCCCGTCTTCCGCAAGGAATTGAGTCACTGCCGTATCGGTGAGGTCTGCGAACTCGTGCAGACGGCGAGCGTGATATCCCACAACCTTGTTCAAAGCGGTCGCGACCGCGTCGACGGTCTGGGCTAGATCGGAGCTTTCCATTGTGGGCAGTGCGATGAGCCCCTCAGCCAAAGGCGCCAGTCCGTTGACAGTGTCACCGTGGCCTCGTGCTGTTTTCGCCAACTCTCGGGTCTTGTCCGGATCCAGCTCGAAGTCGCTCACCGGCGCCCCTTGTCTCATATGTCCGTTGTCGCGTCTGTTGAGGCTACAAGGGACGGCTGTGGTCGCCGTACCCGCTCCTCTACCAACCGGTCGGCGCCTGCTGCCAGTGCCATAAATTCTGACGGATCGCCGTTTGCGCATGGCCTTCGTTCGAGAAGACCGCGGCAAATAGCGGATTCGGCACCTCGATTCGCTGAGCGTCCACGGCGGCAAAGAGCAGAGTTGCGTGACGGGCGATGGACCGGTATGTGAAAGGCCGCCCCGGCCAAGAGGACTCGGGGCGGCCTTTGGCGGATCGAGGCGGCGCTGCCGTTTCTACGTGCTCGGGGTTGCGCCGGGATCTGTGGTGAGGCTGGCGATGGTGTCGATTCGGGTGACGGCTTCGGCGACTATGCGGTCGATGAGTTCCTTGCAGGTGGGGAGGTCGTCGATGATGCCGGTTACCTGGCCTGCGGCCAGGACACCGGCCTGGGTGTTGCCTTCGACTAGACCGGCGCGCAGGAGCATGGGGGTGTTGGCGGCCATGATCACCTGGGACCAGGTGAGGTCCTTGGCCTTTCGCATGGCCAGGCCGTCGCGGACCATGGTCGACCACTTCATGCCGGTCATGCCCTTGAACTTCGCCGCGTTCGATACCGCGGCGGTGAGGCCGCGCCAGCGGCCGGAATGTTCCAGGCGGTCGACGAGTTCGGTGTTCAGCACGCGATGTGGCATACCGTCGACCTTGAGCGAGACGACGGTGTCCTGCAGTTGCCGCTTCAGGTATTCCTGTTTGACGGCATCGGGGACGGTGCTCTCCTTGGTGAGCAGGAAGCGCGTACCCATCGCGACCCCCGCTGCGCCGTAGGCCAGCGCGGCCGCCAAACCACGGCCATCGAAGAATCCGCCCGCCGCGACGACCGGAATATCGACCGCGTCCAGCACCGAGGGCAGCAGCAGCGTGGTGGCCACCGGACCGGTGTGCCCACCGCCCTCGCCGCCCTGCACGATCACCGCGTCGGCACCCCAGGAGGCCACCTTCACCGCGTGTTTGGCCGCGCCGATCGACGGAATCACCACCACGCCAGCATCTTTCAGCTTGGCAATGAGCTCCTGCTTGGGCGCGAGCGCGAACGACGCGACGGCGACCCGCTCGCGGATCAGCAGATCGATCCGTTCGGGTGCGTCCGTGGCGTCCGCGCGGATATTCACGCCGAATGGCTTGTTGGTATGCGCCTTGGTCTTCGCGATCGCGGCTTCCAATTCGGCGAAGGTCATGGTCGCCGAGGCCAGAATCCCGAGCCCACCCGCCTCCGCGGTGGCCGAGACCAGACTCGGCCCGGCCACCCAGCCCATACCGGTCTGCACGATCGGATGTTCGATGCCGACCAGCTCGGTCAGCGGTGTCCGCAGCATGCTCACGCCGGCACCTCCGATTCCCGAACCTTCTTGGGATCGAGCACATCCCGGATCAACCGCAGCTCTTCCGCGGTCGGCAGCCGGGTCTCACCCGCATCGCCGAGACCCGCGATCTCGAACGAGGTGTTCTCGGCGACCTCGGCGGCGGTGACGCCCGGATGCAGACTGCGTGCCCGCATGGTGTGCTCGGGCCCTTCGAAATCGAATACGCCCAGATTGGTGACCACCCGGTGCAGATGGTGGAACCGATACGCCGGATTGGCCGGATCGACCTTGTCGTAGCCGACGCCGGAGACGATATCGACCTGATCGACGAAGACCCGGCGGGTATGCCGCGAAACCCAGTAGCTGGTCGGATGATTGATGGTGTTGCCCGGTGCGCCGCGCACACCGAACATCTGCCTGGTCGGCTGCTGCAATGGGCCGAATGCCGACAGGTTCTGATTGCCGAACCGATCGATCTGGTTGGCCCCCATCACCACATGGCGACGACCGGAGGCCACCACATCGAAGACCTTGCGGAACGGAATCCACCCCTCGGTCGGCGCCTTGCCGCCCAGCGGGGGAGTGTCGGCGAAGAACAGCGCTTCGCCATCGGAGAGCAGCAGATCGGGTTCGGTGGTCAACTTGGCAAGGCGCGCACCGATGATCGACATCGGCGACATCGGCGAGGCCATGATTTCCCCCGCGCCGCTGAAGATCTCGGCACAGGCCACCGCGCAGATCTCGGCCCGGGTAACTGTTTCGGTCGTAGGCCCACCCGTCGCCCGACCGCCACCCCTCACGGAATCGCTACGCGATGCTGTCATTTTTGTACCTCCTGTGCGAACTCGCGAACGGCGGCCTGATACTCGTCCTCGGAGACCGCGAGATATTTGTCGACGAACCGCTGCCAGGACTCCGGCGTCTTGGCCGCTTCCACATAGTGCTTCTGGAACTTCTCGTCCCGGCCGTAGCTGTCCGCGGCCAGCGTGAAGTGCGCGCCGCCGGGCGCCTCGACCACACCGTCGACCAGCATCCGGTTGAGCAATAACGACTGCAGTGGGACGGCTTTCACCAGTTCCTCGGTCTCCACCACCCGCTCGACCGATACATAGCGACGCTCGGCGGCCAGGCAGTACAGATCGTCGAAGTACGGATCGACACCGGTATAGGCGGCATTGCCGTGCTTATCGCCGATATTCAGATGGACAAGTGCCGCATCGAGATTCAGCGCGGGCATTGCGATGAGTGTTTCGCCGTCCGAGTAGGGCGAAGCGACGGTCTTCAGCTCGCCATCCCAGAAATTGACGACATCGGATCCGAGCCCGGCCCGGATCGGCAGGAACGGCAGTCGTGCGGCCGCGGCCTCCAGTCCGCACTTCAACATGCCCTCGTCCATCTCCCGTGCCACCAGCGCGCCGGAGGTGCGGGCCGTGGCGAACCACGGGTCGTAGAACGGCGGCGAATCCAGGGATACGAAGCCGTAGTACGCCTTGCGCACCTTGCCCGCCGAGCACAGCAGACCGATATCCGGTCCGCCGTAGCTGACCACGGTCAGATCCGTGATATCCGAGCGCAGGATGGCCCGCACCAGCGCCATCGGCTTGCGCCGCGAGCCCCAGCCGCCGATGCCGATGGTCATCCCGCTGCGCAGTTCGCCGACGACCTCGTCGAGCGACATTCGCTTGTCCCGCATCAGTTTTCCCTGCCCTCTTCCTTGGAGCTCTCTTCCTTGCGCGCGGCCAGATCGTCGTCGAACCGCGCCCGGATCTCATCCGCCACCCCGGCCAGATTCAGTTCGAAGGTGAAACCCTGTTCGTAGCGGTAGCTGCGGTGCACGTCCTGCACATCGATGCCATTGAGCGCCCGCTTCGCCGCGCGGATCACCCGACCATCCTTGGCCGCGATGTTCTTGGCGACTTCCAGTGCGGCGGCATCGAGTTCGGCGCGCGGCACCACCTGATAGACCGATCCGAAGTGCTGTAGCTGCTGGGCGGTGATGGTGCTCGCGGTGTAGAACAGCGCGCGCATCAGATGCTGCGGCACCAGCCGGGACAGATGCGTGGCCGCGCCGAGCGCACCGCGGTCGACCTCGGGTAGGCCGAAGGTGGCGTCATCGGAGGCGATCACCACATCGGCATTGCCGACCAGGCCGATGCCGCCACCGAGGCAGAAGCCCTGCACCGCGGCGATGACCGGAACCGGGCAGTCGTAGACCGCCGCGAACGCCTCGAAGCAGCCGTGATTGGCGTCGATCAGTGCCTGATGGCCCGGGGTGCGCTGCATCTCCTTGATATCGACACCGGCATTGAAGCCGCGGTTCTCGGCGCGCAGCACCACGACCTTGGTCTCCGGATCGCGCCCGGCCGCGCGGATCTCATCCGCCAGGGTGAACCAGCCGTCGGACGGTATGGCGTTGACCGGCGGATAGTCGACCGTGACCACGGTGATGCCGGTTGATTCGGAGTGACGGTTGATCCCCATCGCGTATCCATTCGTGGTTGGCAAAGCAAGCAGTTGCTTGGTAGGTTAGCACGGTGGCACTCGAAATCGATCTCACCGGCAGCGTCGTTCTGGTCACCGGTGGTGTGCGCGGGGTGGGTGCGGGCGTCAGCAGGGCCTTTCTCGCCGCGGGCGCGACCGTTATCGCCTGCGCGCGACGTCCAGGGGACGCACCTGTGCGCCATGACGGTCGGGAGATCGAATACCTGCCCTGCGATGTGCGTGACGCCGACGCGGTACAGGGACTGGTCGATGCGATCGTCGCGCGCCACGGCCGCCTCGATCACCTGGTCAATAACGCGGGCGGCGCGCCGTTCGCCCTCGCCGCGACCGCGAGCAAGAACTTCCACACCAAGATTGTCGAACTGAATCTGCTCGCGCCGCTGCTGGTTTCGCAGGCCGCCAATGCGGTGATGCAGCAGCAGCCGGGCGGCGGCTCGATCGTGATGGTGTCCAGCGTCAGCGGTCACCGGCCCTCGCCGGGCACCGCTGCCTACGGCGCGGCCAAGGCGGGCATCGACAGCCTGACCGCCACGCTCGCGGTCGAATGGGCCCCGAAGGTCCGGGTGAATTCGCTGGTCGTCGGCCCGGTCGAGACCGAACAGAGTCAGCTGCACTATGGCGATCAAGATGGTGTCGACGCGGTCGGCGCGACCATTCCGCTCGGTCGGATGGCCCGGCCCGACGATATCGGCAGCTGCGCCGTATTCCTGACCTCACCGCTGGCCGCCTTTGTCAGCGGCGCGACGTTGCTGGTGCACGGCGGGGGTGAGCGTCCGGCATTTCTGGCCGCGTCGAATGCCAATGTCGCCGAGCAGCCCGCCGAGGCATGAACAACCGAACCCGAAAACGAAGAGGACACAACAGGTTATGGACACCGAGCAGATCTGCGCCGGGCGCGTCGTCATTGTCACCGGCGCTGGCCGCGGTATCGGCCGGGCGCATGCGCTCGCCTTCGCCGCCGCCGGGGCGCGCGTGGTGGTCAACGATCTCGGCTCCGCCCTGGACGGTGCGGCGACCAGCGAGACCCCCGCCGAACAGGTCGTCGCCGAGATCAAGGCACTCGGCGGGGAGGCCGTGGCCAATGGCGACGACATTGCTGACTGGGACGGTGCGCGCAATCTCATCCGCCAGGCGGTCGACACCTTCGGCCGTCTGGACGTGCTGGTCAACAATGCCGGATTCGTGCGCGACCGGATGCTGGTGAACCTCGGCGAGGACGAGTGGGACGCGGTGATCCGAGTGCACCTCAAGGGCCACTTCGCGACCATGCGCCACGCCATCGAGTACTGGCGCGGTGAATCCAAGGCCGGTCGTGCGGTCGATGCCCGCATCATCAACACCAGCTCCGGCGCGGGCCTGCAGGGCAGCGTCGGCCAGGGCAACTATGGCGCGGCCAAGGCCGGTATCGCGGGCCTGACCCTCACCGCCGCGGCCGAATTCGCGCGCTACGGCGTCACCGTCAATGCCATCGCCCCCGCCGCCCGCACCCGCATGACCGAGACCGTCTTCGCTGAAACCATGGCCGCCCCCGAGGACGGCTTCGACGCGATGGCTCCGGAAAATGTTTCGCCGATCGTCGTCTGGCTCGGCAGCGCACAGTCCTCCGCTGTCACGGGCCGTATGTTCGAGGTCGAAGGCGGCAAGGTGGCCCTGGCCGATGGCTGGCGGCACGGCACCGCTGTCGATCGCGGCGCGCGCTGGAACCCCGCCGAACTCGGTCCGGTGGTCGCCGACCTGATCGCCAAGTCCGTTCCGCCGGAGCCGGTTTACGGCGCCTGAGGGCACGGAACCGGCATGCGAGTCCGCGTTGCCGTGCCGAGTCCGCCATGCCGTGCGCGTGCACCGTTTTGTGCGCGAGTCCGCCGTGCCGTCCGAACGGCGGTGCCGTTGCTGCGATTCCGCGCCCTGACCGGTCGCCGCGGCGCGTCGGCATACGGACTGGTTCGCTGGTTTTCCTGGGGGTGCGCGTAGGGGGATTGACGCGGAAGTGTGTTCGGGATTACACGCGAAGTTCCGAAGGCGCGATCTGGGCGCTCGACCGGTTCCGGGCAGACGGCCGGTCGGGCGTGTCTTATGCCGTGCGTGGCCCGACCGACTGCGCGGTTTTGGGCTGCGGTTTACTATGGGCTCCCGTCCGTCGAAGTCCCGGAATTTATGAGTTGCGACCGGGCAACAGATCTGCGCTATATCGAATCAGGGGAAGGCTGGCGCATGGCCGTTGGTCGCACGTCGCGTGTGGTTGCAGTGCTTGCGACTGTGGCTGGCTTTGCGCTCCTCGGGGGAGTGCCGGCCGAGGCGCAGCCCGGCAGCTCGTGCCCGCGGTGCGCGGATCCTGATTACCCCGCGCCGGATGCGACCGGCGATGTATGGGAGCCACTGGCGATTCCGGGCCAGTCGAGTGTCAGTTCACCGATTGATCCGACCGATGCCGCCGCGGGTGTCAACCCGGCCGCCGGTCCCGGTTCGGCAGCGGGTTCGGCCGCCGCTGGCTCCGCGCCCCTCGGCGCGACGGGTCTGCTCGGCGCACTCCTCGGCGGCGGCTCGGTCGGCGTGGGCACCATTATCGGCACCGGCTCCGCGGGCGTTGGCGCGATCATCGGCCCTGGTTCGGCGGGTGTCGCCACCATTCTCGGCACCGGTTCGGCGGCGGTAGCCGGTACCGGTTCGGCGGCGCTGGGCACCGGCTCCGCCATCCTCGGAACGGGCTCCGCGGCAGTCGGTTCCGCTGGTGTCGGTACCGGATCTGTGCTGGGTGGTACGG
>NZ_JBEXUI010000011.1:71893-228364 GCF_040614395.1 Nocardia sp. NPDC005998
GGTACGGGTTCGGCTGCGGTCGGTTCGGCTGGTGTCGGTACCGGATCTGTGCTGGGTGGTACGGGTTCGGCTGCGGTCGGTTCGGCTGGTGTCGGTACCGGATCTGTGCTGGGTGGTACGGGTTCGGCTGCGGTCGGTTCGGCTGGTGTCGGATCCGCAGGTGTCGGTTCGGCCGGAACCGGTTCCGCCGCGGTCGGTTCCGCGGCCGTTGGTTCCGCCGCGGTCGGCTCGGCGGCCCCGCTGCTCTTGCTGCTGATCCCACTGCCCGTGCTGCCCGCACCGGCAGTGCCATCTGTCCCGATCATCGTCCCGCCCGCGCCACTCGCACCGGCGGCACCGCAACTCGCGCCGGTCCCGGTGGCCGCGCCGCCCGCTCCGGAGCAGGCACCGCCACCGCTGCCCGCACCTCCGGCCGCCCCGCCCGCGGCTCCGGCCAGGCCGAATCCGGATATCCGGCCGACCAGTGCCGACGACGGCCTGCCCAAGCCCAATATGCTCGGCGTGGTCGGCGGCCTGATCGCGCTCGCGCTGGCCGGAATCGGTTCCGGTGCAGTGAGTTTCCAGAGCGCATCGGCCGCACAGGCCCGCATCGACGCCGCGCGTGCCGAGTTCTTCGGACCGAGGACGTGAGGGGCGTTCGATGAGTGAGAGCAGAACGCAAACCGGACTCCGGGCCTACCGACGGGTTGCGGCGGCGGTCGACGCGGTGTGCGCCGTCGCCGCGGATTCCGATGCGACCACCCTGGACGAGGTTGTCGCCGCCATTGCCAGCGAGCGGCGTCGCGAGATCGAAATCGCAAGCGCGGAACTGGGTCCGGGCGTCTGCGGCCAGCGCCGGTTCTATCCGGACCGCGATGTGATCGTGCTCGCCACCACACTGCCGAGCCGCGAACACACCCTCGCACACGAACTGGGCCATATCGTCTTCGACCATGCGGGCGCGCCCGCGCCCGAGGTGACGCTGGAGGCCAGTGACGATCTGATCGCCTACATGCTCAGCCAGCGGGCACATCAGCAGATCGTCGACGACGGTGCGGACGAACTCGCCGAATGGGAGGCCGAAACCTTCGCCGCCATGCTGATGACCCGACTCCGCGTGTTCAACAGCCGGGGCGCAGGCGTCTCGGTCCTTCGATTCGATGAGGCGCTCGGATGACGCTCTGGTTGACGGCCATGCTGGTCTGGGTCGCCGCCGGTGCGCGCGTGGGTCGAGTACTGGTGAAGCCCGCGACGACCGCGCGGGTGGCGATCGTCGTCGCGGTCGCGGCGGTCGCACTCGGGGCCACCGTTGCGGTTCCCGAAATCGCGCTCGCCATAGCCGATCTGCTACCGCGCGGTCTGCCTTCGGGCCCGCTGTCCGATGGCGTCGTGACCTCGGCCTGGATGCTGTTCGCGACCGCGACCTCGGTGGTCGCGTCGGCGGCATGGCCGGTCGTCTCCCGCCGCAATCTGCGTCAGATCGCGTTCGTGATCTATGGCATCGGCTCGGTCGCGATGGCAGTAAATCTGTTCTGGTCCACCACCTTCGGGTGGATCGCGGTCGCGCTCGGCTGCGTTTTCATCGTCATCACCGGTGTGCGCAACCTGGACTGGACGACGCTCGGTCGCGGTATCGCCATCTATACCGCCGGGACCGCGCTCGTCGCGGTGCTCGCCGTGCTGCAGATCCGCAGGGCCGTCATCGACGCACCGGTCGCGAAGCCCGGCGAGCCGGACTGGGGCTGGCCCGCGTGGGCGGCGGCGGCCCTGCTCATCGCGCTCGGCGCGGTGTGGATCGTGGTCGAGCTGTGGATACGTGCGCGAATCCTATTGCGGCAGATCAAGGTTCTGCACCGCACCATGGTCGGGCGGTTCCCGGAAGTGGTCGCGCACGAGCAGAAGAGTACCTCCACTCAGCTCGAGGCATCCGATCAGGTCGCGCAGATCATGGACGCGTTATATCTGCAATCCGGCGGCGGCGTCGAGCTGGTAAGTGCGGGTCCGCCACCGCCGCTGGTGTCCGCGCGAGCCGACCGGGTCGCGCAGTGGGCGCGAAACCCATTGGGTGAGGCGGTAGTCGACGCGCGGTGGATTGCTCCGCCGGAGGGTATTAGTCCCCGCGGGTGGGTCCAGGCAATCGCGCGCGCCTACCAAGCGGGCGCCGCATCGTCGGTCCGAAATTGATCGAGTGACATCAAAACCCATCGGCTCGAGGCATTCCGAAGGACTCGCTCCGGGTATTCAATAAGGTTGACATAGCAAGGAATCCGGCACCGCTTCCGCAGTGCCGGATTCCTTGTGTCTGTTGACGTATCCGCGCAACTGATTTCGTCAGTAGCGGGTCTATTGGGGCGCGCTTTTATCGCAACCCTGTACGCGCCACCAAGCCCACAACTTTAGGGGCACCGCGGGTGTGCCCGCGTTCTGGTGGGGCCATACCCATGACGCAGTACGGTGCGACCCTGTGGGTCGCACCGTACTGCGCTGTGGGTGAACCTATTCGGTGCCATCCGGAGGAATTTCGGGCAGACCTTCACTTGCCCGCAATTTCTCCGCCATGGAGGTGAGGAGGTTCTGTGATTCTTCGGACAGGTCGAACGCCCTGCTCGACAGCCGTCGCAGCCCGTAGCCCTGCAGCTGGGACAGCAACTCCAGATCATGATCGATCTTGGCGGCATAGATGTCGTTGAAGAAGTAGTCCGGCTTGACCTTGAAGAACTTGGCCAGTGCAGCCACCGTTTCGTCCGACGGATTGGTCCGCTGTCCCGACCTCAACTGTGAGAGGTACGGTTTCGAGATCGGATGTCCGGAGGCCGTCAGCGCAGCCGCAACCTCCGCGTTGGTGTGCGGCTTGCGCCCCGGGGGATGCACGGTTTCGAACAGCTTGTTCAGCCGCGCCGCGAAATCAGCCATTGTGAGCCGCCCAATTCCCTTCGCTGTACTAACAGTCGTTATCTCGGATACGTATCATTGATATTAGCGGCTCAGTAACTGAAAACCTACGCCTGATTCAGGATTTCCTTGAAGCTTCTAGGTGCCGCTCCCGGGAAGACACTGCGACGGTCGCGTTTGCGGGTCACGCCAACGGCTCTTGGGAAAACGTGGTGTGAACCGGTTCTTGCCCGTCGCGAGCACCTTCCCCGACGGACTGATGATAACCCCAAGATAGCTGACGAGTCATCTAGTGGCGTGTCCTGGTGTTTGTGTGGCGTACGACACGTTTTGGGCTGATTGGGATGAACGTTCAACCAAGGCACCGGAATTGGTTGAAACTCTTACAATCTCTCGATGATGGTGCCTGTTGCGAGTGCGCCGCCCGCGCACATGAGCACCATCGCGGTGCTGCCTCCGCTTCGCTCGAGTTCGTGCAAAGCCGTTGTGATGAGCCGGGATCCGGTAGAACCCACCGGATGTCCGAGTGCGATAGCGCCGCCGTTTACATTTACCCGGTCCATGTCCGGCTTGTGTACAGAGGCCCATGAAAGCGCAACTGCCGCAAAAGCCTCATTGATCTCGAAAAGGTCGATGTCGCCGATATTCATGCCGGACCGTTCGAGCAGTCGGGTGCAGGCCTGCACCGGCCCGTCGAGGTGGAACTCGGGCTCCGCGCCGACCAGCACCTGCGTCACGATCCGGGCGCGCGGGCGCAAACCCGCTCGCTGCGCGGCCTTTTCGTCCATCAGCAGTACCGCGGCCGCGCCGTCGGAGATCTGCGATGAGGTGCCTGCGGTGTGGATTCCACCCTCCAGGACCGGCTTCAGCTTGGCCAGACCTTCGAGTGTGGTTTCGCGCAGACCCTGATCCCTTGTCACGTCCAGCTTCTCGCCGGTGAGATTGCCTTCCTTGTCGACCGCTGGCGCCGTCACATGCAGCACCTCGCGGTCGAAGCGGCCCTCGGCCCACGCCTGGGCGGCCAGGCGCTGCGAACGGACGCCGAGTTCATCGATATCGGCGCGAGTAATGCCGCGCCGCTTGGCAATACGCTCGGCCGCCTCGAACTGGTTCGGCAGATCGATATTCCAGGAGGCGGGCCGGCGCGGACCGGCGTGCTCGCCGACGTTGGCGCCCAAGGGAACTCGGCTCATCGCCTCCACGCCGCAGGCCATGCCGATCTCGATCGCGTCGGTCGCGATCAGTCCGGCGATGAGGTGGTTGGCCTGCTGTGCCGAACCGCACTGGGCGTCGATGGTGGTGGCGCCGACCTGCCATGGCAGCCCGGCGTGCAGCCAGGCGACGCGGGTCACGTTATTGGACTGCTCGCCGGCCTGGGTGACGCAGCCGCCGATAACCTGTTCCACCTGGGCGGGATCCAGATGTGCCTTATCGAGCAGCCCGCGCTGGGCGAGGCCGAGCAGTTCGGCGGCGTGTAGACCTGCGAGCCAGCCGCCGCGCTTGCCGATGGGGGTGCGAGCGGCCTCGACGATGACGGGTGTGCCCATGTCCAACCTTTCTTCAGGGACAGGAAAATGAAACGTGTGTTCATACCTGCGACAGGCGAATCTGTCCTGTTCTTCCCTCATTATGCAGCCTATGCTTCAATGATTGTAGAACGTGTTTCAGTTTGTCGAAGGAGACATCTGGTGGTTGACCCGCGGAATGCCCGGCCGAATCTGCCGGATGGGTTCGATGTCACGGACCCGGACATTTACGCCGAGCGTGTTCCGGTGGAGGAGTACGCCGAACTGCGTCGCGCCGCACCGATCTGGTGGAATCCGCAGCCCCCCGAAATCGGCGGCTTCCACGACGAGGGCTTCTGGGTAGTGAGCAAGCACGCGGACGTCAAGGAGGTGTCGCGCCGCAGCGATGTGTTCTCCAACTTCGAAAACACCGCGATCCCGCGTTTCAACGACGACATCACCCGCGAGCAGATCGAACTGCAGCGCTTCGTGCTGTTGAACATGGACGCACCGCATCACACCAAGTTGCGCAAGATCATCTCCCGGGGTTTCACCCCGCGCGTGATCAACGGCCTGCGCGCCGAACTCAAGGCCAGGGCCGAGTCCATCGTGAAGGAGGCAGCGAAAAACGGATCCGGCGACTTCGTTACCCAGGTCGCCTCGGAACTGCCGCTGCAGGCCATCGCCGAGCTGATCGGCGTCCCGCAGGAAGACCGCGGCAAGGTCTTCACCTGGTCGAACGATATGACCGGCTATGACGATCCAGAGAACGAGGCCGATCCGGTCGCCGCCTCCGCCGAGGTGCTCGGCTACGCCTACCAAATGGCCGCGGCGCGCAAGGAAAGTCCGGCCGATGACATCGTCACCAAGTTGATCCAGGCCGATGTCGACGGCGATGAGCTGACACCGGAGGAATTCGGCTTCTTCGTCATCATGCTGGCCGTCGCGGGCAATGAGACCACCCGCAATGCGATCACGCACGGTATGGCGGCCTTCCTGGAGCATCCGGATCAATGGGAGCTGTTCAAGAAGGAACGCCCGGCCACCGCCGCCGACGAGATCATCCGGTGGGCGACCCCGGTCACCTCGTTCCAGCGGACCGCACTGGAGGACACCGAACTCGGGGGTGTGCAGATCAAGAAGGGGCAGCGGGTGGTCATGCTCTACCGCTCGGCCAACTTCGACGAGGAGGTCTTCGAGAATCCGGAGCAGTTCGATATCACGCGAAAGGACAACCAGCACTTGTCCTTCGGCGGTACCGGTGCGCACTTCTGCATCGGCGCGAATCTGGCTCGGATGGAGGTCGACCTGATCTTCAACGCCATTGCCGACGCCATGCCCGATATCACCAAGCTCGGTGATCCGAAGCGACTGCGCTCGGGTTGGCTCAACGGTGTCAAGGAATTCCAGGTCGACTACAAGGGCTCGGGCTGCCCGGTCGCGCACTGAGACGTTGCGGACCCAGGCTTGTGTCGGCGGCCTGGGTCCACACGAAAAGGCCCTCGCACCGGTAGTCCCCTTGCCAGTGCGAGGGCCCCTTTCGTGCTGCCCCGAGGGGGAGGCAGCGTGCTCAGGTAGTGCGCTTCGCGGTCGCCATGGCGCGGTCGACCTCCCAAAATGCCCGCAGCGCAGCGATTTTGCCCGTTTCGTCCACCTTGTAGGTGAATACACCCTCGGCATCGATCTGGTGCCCGCCCATTTTGGTGCGGATCAGGCCGGTGAAGGCGATCTCATTGCCGCAGGCGAAGGAGTCCCCGAAGTGGAATTCGATCGAATCGGTCTTCGCGATCGCCATATCCCAGAATGCCGCGATGGCCTCCTTGCCGCGATGGCCCTTGCCCTCCGGATCGAAACCCGAAGGCCCGACGGGATCTTCGACAATGCCGTCGGTCGCGAACAGGTCGACCCACGCCTGCTTATCCCGCGCTCGCACCGCGGCCTGCGATGCGAGTCCGGCGGCCCGTGCTGAATGTTCGGTGGTACTCATACTGCTGCCTTCGCGACGATGGGTTCTTCGATATTCTTCGCGGCGAAGCGGCGCAGTGACTCCTGCTTGGCCGTGAGTTCACCGTCGAAGCCGATGCCTTCGGCCAGCCATGGGATCACGATCGCATCGGTCACCCCGGCATCGGCCAGATCCTGATATCCGGAGCGTCCGAACTTGTCGACGCACACCGCCTGGATCTCGAACGGTACCTGTTCGCGGCCGAATTCGGCGCGCAGCGCGCCGAGCTTGCCGATGGTGGTGCACAGTTCGACATAGGTCATCATTGCCGAGGTCCAGCCGTCACCGACCTTGGCCGCCCGGCGCAGTGCGGGTTCGGTGTGGCCGCCGATGTAGAACGGGACCGGCAAGCTCGGCGCCGGGCTGATCTGCAGCGGATCGAAATCGAAGAATTCCCCGTGGTATTCGACCATGCCACCGCCGAGCACCAACTTGATGACCTCGATCATCTCGTCGACCCGCGCGCCACGCTTGGCGTATGGCACCCCGCACCATTCGAATTCCTCTGGTGCCCAACCGATTCCGACGCCGAATCCGAAGCGGTTGCCGGACAGGTTGGCCACCGAGCCGACCTGCCTGGCGAGCAGCAGCGGATTGCGGGAACCGAGCTTGAGTACGTTGGTGTAGAAGTGAATCCGGCTGGTCACCGCCGCCATGGCGGTCGCACCGATGAGCGGGTCGACCCATGGCGTCTCCGGTCCCCAGAACCGGCTGCCGTCGGCGGTGTAGGGATATTTCGCCGACGCCGACTCCATGTAGAACAGCGAGTCGGGGAGTGCGATCGATGAAAACCCGCACTCCTCAGCGGTTTTCGCCAGCTCGGGCAGCTGCTCCAGCGGACTCAGCGCGATGCCGAGGGTGAACTTCAATGTTCCTTGGCTCATATCAGCGGTCCTAGTAGGCAAAGTATTGTATCGACGTAGTCATCGAATCGGTGTACGTCGACCGGGAAGCGAAGCGCCCCCGGTCGACCTTCGGAGTCCGTGGGCTCAGCGCGGCTGCTCCGAGCCCACAACCCACATGGCGAAGTACTGCGACCCACCGCCGTACGCGTGTCCGAGCGCCTTCTTGGCATTCGCGACCTGATAGTCCCCGGCCCGGCCCATGACCTGTTTGGCGGCCTCGGCGAACCGGATGAGTCCGGAGGCGCCGATCGGATTCGAGGACAGCACGCCGCCGGACGGGTTGACCGGCAGCGTGCCGCCGATCTCGGTCTCGCCCTTATCGGTGAGCTTCCAGCCGTCGCCCGGTGCGGCGAAGCCCAGGTTCTCCAGCCACATCGGCTCGAACCAGGAGAACGGCACGTAGATCTCGGCCACGTCGATCTCTTTGAGCGGGTCGGTGATTCCGGCGGCCTGCCACAGCGCGGCGGCCGCATCCTGTCCGGCCTGCGGACTGACCTGATCGCGTCCGGCGAAGGTGGTCGGCTCGGTGCGCATGGCGGTGCCGTGTACCCAGGCGACGTTCTTGCCGGTGGCCTCGATGGCCTTCGCGGCTTCCTCGTCACCGATCACCACGGCGCAGGCACCGTCCGAGGACGGGCAGGTCTCGTCGAATCGGATCGGATCCCACAGCATCTGGGAGGAGAGCACCTGCTCCAGCGTGATATCGGGCTGGTGCAGGTGCGCTAGTGGATTCTTCGCGCCGTTGCGGCGATCCTTCACCGCGACCATTGCACCGATATGGCCCGGTGCGTTCGACCGGCGAATGTAGGAACGCACATGCGGTGCGAAGTAACCGCCGGCGCCCGCGCCGACCGGCATGGTGAAGGGCACCGGAACCGACAACGCCCACATGGCATTCGATTCCGACTGCTTCTCCCAGGCGATGGCGAGCACTCGCTTGTGCACCCCGGCCTGCACCAGATTGGCGGCGACGATACCGGTGGAGCCGCCGACGGATCCGGCGGTGTGCACGCGCAGCAGCGGCTTTCCGGTGGCGCCCAGTGCATCCGCCAGATACAGCTCGGGCATCATGACGCCCTCGAAGAAGTCCGGCGCCTTACCGACCACCACCGCGTCGATATCGGCGATGGTGAGCCCGGCGTCGTCGAGTGCACGATCGATGGCCTCGCGGCACATGCCCGCCATCGACACATCGGTTCGTTTCGTCACGTGATGGGTTTGTCCGGTGCCGAGCACCGCAGCGGGAAAACTCATCGGCTCGCCTCCGAATCCAATACGGCTACCAAGTTCTGTTGCAGGGCCGGGCCACTGCTGGCATGGGCGAGCGCCCGATTCGCGGTGCCCGCCATGATCGCCTCGGCCGCGAAGCCGATGCGCTCCAGGCCCGCCGCGAACATCGGATTGGCGGCGAGTGCGCCGCCGGACGGATTCACCTTGGTCTCGGGCCGCAACCCGATCGCCTCGGTGAGGATCAGCTGCTGATGGCTGAACTGCGCATGCAGTTCGGCGATATCGAAGCCGCTGGTATCGCCGCCGGTAACCGACTGTGCCGCGGCCGAAGTCGACGGTGAGACGGTCAGATCGCGGGCGCCGAGATTGGGTGTGTCCACCCGGTGCGCCATACCGGTGATCCAGGCCGGGCGCTCGCAGAGTTCCCGGGCCCGGTCGCCGACCGCGAGCACAATCGCGGCGGCGCCGTCGGTGATCGGCGCGATATCGTGCTCGCGCAGCGGATCGGCGACATAGGGTGTGGCGAGCAGGCTTGCGATATCGCCCGAGTCACCGGCGGCGACCGCGGCCATATCGCGCTCGGTCCAGCGACCCGCGTCCAGTCCGGCCCGTGCCTGCAGACCCGCGATCGACCAGGCGTCCGGCCAGAGCGGAGTGACCAGATAGGGATCGAGCTGCATGGTGAGCACTTGGCGCAGCGTGCCCGCGGAGGACTTGCCGAAGCCGTATACCAGCGCGGTCTTCGCCTGTCCGGAGCGCAGTTTCACGAATGCCTCGTACAGCGCCCAGGCGGCGTCCATCTCGACATGCGATTCGTTGATCGGCGGTACCGCGCCGATGGCGTCCACCGCCGAGATGAACGAGAAGGCGCGGCCCGCGAGATAGTCCGAGGAACCGGAGCACCAGAAGTCGATATCGGACTTGGTGATGCCGAGTCGGGTGTAGAGCTGCTGGAAGACGGGCACCAGCATCTCGACACCGTTGGTGGTGCCGAAGGTCTCCGGCACATGCGGTGCGTGGGCGAATCCCACGACCGCGATGTCGCAAGGGGGACGGTAGCCGTCGGAGCTTGCGGAGACGGCGGGGTGGGTAGGCGGAGCGTTGTTCGTCAACGTGGCCTCTCAGAGGTGGTGCTTGTAGGTGTCGTAGTCGGCATCCGGCTCGCCGGTGGGGCGGAAGTGGTCCACATTGCTGAGTCCGAAGCCCCACTCCTCGCGCGGTTTCCACACCGCCTCCACCCGCATGCCCATGCGCACCTCGCTCGCCTCGCAGCCGAGCACCAGGTGCAGCACCGGGATATCGGCGCCGTCGAGCAGCACATAGGCCGCGACATACGGCGGCTTGATGCGCTGGCCGAGGAACGGCACATTCACGATGCAGAAGGTGGTCACAATGCCGCGGTCGGGCAGTTCGACGATCTCGTCGGTCGGCCTGCCGTCGGTCGGATTGGCGCCGCGCGGCGGGAAGTACACCTTGCCCGCGGCGTCGGTGCGCCCGCCGAGCAGTTTGCCCTCGGCCAGGCCGCGCAGGTAGATGGTCTCCTGCGGGGAGGCGCTGTGCATGTAGTTCAGGTCGACCGGTGTGACGAGCACCGTGACCGGCTCGCCGTCCGAACCGGATTGCGCTGGTGCGGTGGAGGTTTCGCCCGGTTCGAAGCAGACGATGTCCTTGATGCTGCCGGTGGGCTCGGTCGCCCACCGGGCGACCACGCGCTGTCCGGTGTGGATGTCCTCGGGTCCGGCGACATCGACGGCGTGCAGCATGGTGGTGTCCGCGCCGTCGAGTTGGATCAGCGCCCAGGCGAACGGGCGGTCGAACGGCTGGCCGGGCAGCGGATCGTGGACCCAGGTCCACGACCGGACGGTGCCGGTATCGGCCACGTCGACGAATTCGGTCAGCGCCGCCGAGGTGACCGGATCGTATTCCGGCGGCGGTACCAGCACCCGGCCGTCCGAGCCGCGCACGCCCACGATCTTGCGGCCGCGCAGCTCGGTCAGGAAGGTGCCGATGACCGGCCCGACCGACCGCGTGTAGTCGAATTGCACCCGAAGGGGTGCACTGAGTACATCGGGCGGTGTGTTCAATTCCGGCCCTCTCTCATCCGCGATTGTGCCGGATGCGGTATTCCCCTGAGTCACGATATCGAGTAGAACAGGTTCTTATTCTGGAGGCAAGAACTTGCTGGCCCTTTCGAGCGACCTGCCAGCGGTCGCTAGCGAGAGAAAGAGATCGGACATGAAGTTCGGATTGCAACTCGGGTATTGGATGGCGCAGCCGCCACAGAATGCGGGCGAGTTGGTGGTCGCCGCCGAGGCTGCGGGGTTCGACGCGGTATTCGCTGCCGAATCCTGGGGGTCGGATGCCTTCGGGCCGCTGATGTGGTGGGGCTCGGCCACGCAGCGGGTGCGGCTGGGTACCTCGGTGGTGCAGATGTCGGCGCGTACCCCCGCCGCGACGGCCATGCACGCGCTGACGCTGGACCATCTCAGCGGCGGCCGGGCCATTCTCGGGCTCGGCGTCTCTGGGCCGCAGGTGGTCGAGGGCTGGTACGGACAGCCGTTCGCCAAGCCATTGCAGCGCACCAGGGAGTATGTCGGCATCATTCGACGCATCCTGGAGCGGCAGGCGCCGGTCACCAATGACGGGCCGCAGTACCCGCTGCCATACACCGGACCGGGATCGACCGGACTCGGTAAGCCGCTCAAGCCGATCGTGCATCCGCTACGTGCGGATATGCCGATCTGGCTGGGTGCGGAGGGTCCGAAGAATGTCGCGCTGACGGCCGAGATCGCCGACGGCTGGCTCGCGATCTACTACGCGCCGCGACTGGCCGGGATGTACAACGACTGGCTCGACGAGGGCTTCGCCAGGGCGGGCGCGCGGCGTTCGCGGGACGATTTCGAGATCGCCGCGAGCTGTCAGGTGGTGATCACCGACGATCCCAAGAGTGAACTCGAGCGGATGCGCTGGATCATGGCGCTTTACATCGGCGGCATGGGTGCGCCGGAGTTGAATTTCCACGCGCAGGTCTACCGGCGGATGGGCTACGAACGCGAGGTAGACGAGATCGGCAGGCTCTTCCAGTCCGGCAAGAAGGCCGAGGCGGCGGCGCTGGTGCCGGATGAGCTGATTCTGGATACCGCGATCATCGGCGACGAGGAGCATGTGCGTAAGCAACTCGAAGTCTGGGAAGCCGCCGGGGTCACCGAGATGCTGGTGTCTGTTCCAGATATCGAGCAGTTGCATCGGCTCGCACCCCTTGTACAGATGTAGAACACGTTCTAAATTCGTAAGAATGACGACGCAGGAGTCAGTAGAAATTCTCGGTCTGTGGAACATCGCGAACGCGGAACCCGATCGGATCGCCCTGGTGGATCCATCCGGCCGCGAGGTGACCTATCGCGAATTGGCCACGCTCGCAAACCGTTACGGCACCGGCCTGCGGGCACTCGGCCTACAGCCCGGTGACGTGCTGGTCAGCATGGTGCACAACTGCGTCGAGGCGGTCGCTGCCTACTTCGCGGCCTACCAGGCCGGGCTGTACATCGTCGCGGTCAACTGGCATCTGACCGGCCCCGAGGTGGCCTACATCCTCGCCGATAGCGAGGCCAAGGCCTTCATCGCGAGCGACCGGTTCGCCGCCACCGCGATCGCCGCGGCGGATGAGGCCGGGCTGCCGGCCACCGCGCGCTTCTCGGTCGGCGAGATCGAGGGTTTCAAGTCCGTGGCCTGGCTGGGTGCCGCCGATACCGGTCGGCCCGACAACCGGACCACGGGTGCGCCGATGCTCTACACCTCGGGAACCACGGGGCGGCCCAAGGGCGTTCGGCGTCCGCTCACCGGCACCGACCCGGATTCCGTTCCGGTGGCTTCGACCGCGTTCTTCGGCCTGTTCGAACTGAATCCCTATGACGATCACGTGCATATCTGTGGTTCGCCGCTGTATCACACGGCCGTGCTGAACTTCGCGACCATCTCTATTCAGTTGGGGCACAAGCTCGTTCTGATGGATCGCTGGGACGCCGAGGAGATGCTGCGGCTCATCGACAAGTATCGGGTAACCCACAGCCACATGGTGCCGACCCAGTTCCACCGGCTGCTCGCGCTGCCCGCGGAGGTGCGCGCGAAGTACGACGTGTCGTCGCTGCGCAGCATGGTGCACGGCGCGGCCCCGTGCCCGGCCGAGACCAAGCGGCAGATGCTGGAGTGGTGGGGACCGACGGTCACCGAGTACTACGCTGCGACCGAGGGCGGCGGCACGGTCATCAACGGCACCGACTGGCTGAAGAAGCCGGGCTCGGTGGGCAAGGCCTGGCCGTGGTCGGTCATCAAGGTGCTCAGCGAGGAGGACGGCTCCGAGTTGCCCACCGGGGAGCCCGGTCTGGTCTATATGAAGATGGGCGCGTCCAGCTTCGAATACCACCACGCCAAGGAGAAGACCGAAGAGTCAAGGGTCGGTGACCTTTTCACCGTCGGCGATATCGGCCACCTCGACGAAGACGGCTACCTCTACCTGCACGACCGCCGCTCCGACCTGATCCTGTCCGGTGGTGTGAACATCTACCCGGCCGAGATCGAGAACGTCCTCACCACCCACCCGAAGGTGGAAGACGTCGCGGTCTTCGGCCTGCCGCACCCGGATTGGGGCCAAGAGGTCAAGGCCGTCGTCCAGCCGGTATCCGGTGTCGAGGGCAATGACGACCTCACCGCCGAACTACTGGCCTACGCCGCAACCCAATTGGCGAAATACAAAATGCCCCGCTCCATCGACTACCTCGACGAACTGCCCCGCGACCCCAACGGCAAGCTCTACAAGCGCAAACTCCGCGACCGCTACATCCCGGCCTCGTAGCGGAGTTCCGTCGAACGTAGTCAAATGGTTGTCGCCACGCCATATTCGGCGGCCCTATGACTACGTTCGGCGAGCACCTGGACTGGTAGCGGGCTGAGGGCCGGCCTTGTGCGGCACGCAGTTGTGTTGCGTCAATTGGGACTTGCCGGCGCTCTTACTCTGTGGGTTGCATACACGCGCTGTCTGGCTGCCTACCGGGCGGCGATGGCCGTCGTTGACTCGGACTCTTCGCTGCCTGTCCGCCCGCCCCGCCTGTCCGCCCGGGCCTGTTCAATTGTCCGGCCGCCTATCCGCGCGGCGTGCTCAATCGCCTGACCTGCCCGTCCGCTCGGATTGCCTGTCCACCTGGTGTGCTTGTCCGCCCGGCTCGATCGCTCGCCTGACCTGCCCGTCCGCTCGGATTGCCTGTCCACCTGGTGTGCTTGTCCGCCCGGCTCGATCGCTCGCCTGACCTGCCCGTCCGCTCGGATTGCCTGTCCACCTGGTGTGCTTGTCCGCCCGGCTCGATCGCTCGCCTGACCTGCCCGTCCGCTCGGACTGCCTGTCCACCTGGTGTGCCTGTCCGCCCTGGTCGATCGCTCGCCTGATCTGCCGCGCGGTCTGCCCGATCGACCGGTCCACCTGGTGTGCCTGTCCAACGGCGTGCTCGCGCGGATCGATTGCTCGACCTGTCTACCTAGCCGCTGGGCCGGCTAAGCCTCCGACCCGGCTGTCGTCCCACCATCCCGCCGCGGACCACCGGCAGCAAAACCTCAGGCGGGTTCGCGCAACTCCGGTGCCAGCCCGAACAGCGGGAACAGCTTTTCGGTGTCGAGGAAGAAGTTGAGTCCGGCGATGCTGTCGCCGTCCAGTTCGAGGACCGTGATCGACCACGGAACCCATACGCCCGCTTCGCTTTCGTGCGGTTTGTAGTGGCCGAAGGCGGGGTGGCCGTTGGCGCCTGGCAGGCGGATCATGCGGGAATCGCGGCAGCCGCTGCCGGTGCCGAGCATGAAGGCGGCCACATTCTCGGGGCCCGAGATCCACAGTTCGATCGGTGGCATGGACAGTGCCACATCGGCTTTCAGCAGGGTGGTCAGGGTGTCCATATCGTAGGCCTCGAAGGCCTTGACGAAATCGTCGACGAGTTTGCGCTGATTGTCATCGGATTCGTCGTAGGTGTCGGTGTCGGCGGGCTGCACCTTCGACATGGTCGCCCTGGCGCGCTGGAGTGCGCTGTTCACCGATGCGGGGGACATGGTCAGTGCCTCGGCGGTCTCGCTGGCCGAAAATCGCAGTACCTCCCGCATGATCAGGATGGCGCGCTGGGTGGCGGGCAGATGCTGACAGGCGGCGACGAATGCCAGCCGCAGCGTGTCCTTGGCGGAGGCGTGGTCGGCCGGATCCGAGCCGAAGGCAAGCGCATTGGGGATCGGCTCGATCCAGACGTAATCCGGCTGCGGCATGGGCAGCGGCGAATCCGGCCGCGACGGACCGGACAGATCCATCGGCCTGGCCCGGCGCTGTGGGCCGTCGAGCATATCGAGGCAGACATTGGTGGTGATCTTGTACAGCCAGGACCGTAGGCTGGCGCGACCCTCGAACGAGTCATAGGACTTCCACGCGCGGGTGAAGGTCTCCTGGACCGCGTCCTCCGCTTCGAAGGAGGAGCCGAGCATGCGATAGGCGTAGGCGCAAAGCTCCCGCCGATGTCCTTCGAAGGATGCGAGGACGTCCGGGGTGAGGCCGACGGTCGAGCCGGACGAGTCGTTCATGGGTGTCACCCTGCCACAGCCCACCGACACATTCGAGACCTGAAGGCCCGCTACCTGCGGATTCAAGATCATCACGGCGGGAACGTCGGCTTGGGCCCGGGTCCGCGGGCGCCGCCGCGATGAGTTCGCCGCGGTCGTTCCGTCTGTACATATAAACCGCCGAAGACGACGTTAGGACCACCCATGCCCAGCAAGATGATCTTCATCAATCTCCCCGTCGCAGACCTGGGCCGGTCCAAGAATTTCTACGAGGCCATCGGCTGGAAGGTGAACCAGGACTTCACCGATGAGAACGCCGCCTGCATCGTCATCGACGACAATATCTGCGCCATGCTGCTCAGCAGGGACTTCTTCACGACCTTCGCCACGCGCCCGATCGCCGATACCGTCGCTACCGTCGGCGGCGCGTTCGCGCTATCGCTGGCGAGCGCGCGCGAGGTGGACATCCTCACCGAGGCCGCGCTGGCCGCTGGCGCCACCGAGGAGCTGCACGAGGATCGCCGCGCCGAGGAGGCCCAGGTCGGCATGTTCGGCCGCACCTTCATCGACCCCGACGGCCACCAGTGGGAGCCCTTCTGGATGGACTATCCCGGCAATTGATCCCGCCGCGGCCGGTCGAATGGTGGCCCGGGTGCCACCATTCGGATCGCCTCGGCAAGAACGTAATTCAGCTGCCGGTGAAGGTGGGCTTGCGCTTTTCGGCGAAGGCCTTGGGGCCCTCCTTGGCATCGGCGGTCCGGAATACCGCCATGCCGAGTTTGGCCTCGATCTGGAAGGCGTCCTCCTCCGGCATGGCCTCGGTCTCCCGAATAGTGCGCAGAATCGCCTGCACCGCAACGGGTCCGTTCGCCGCGATCTGCGCGGCGAGTTCCAGGGCCTTGTCCAATGCGGTGCCGTCCGGGACCACATGCCCGATCAGCCCGATCTCCTTGGCCTCGGCGGCGGTCACATGCCTGCCGGTCAGCAGAATGTCGGCGGCGACGGTGTAGGGAATCTGGCGGACCAGCCGAACGGCCGAGCCGCCGAGCGGGAACAGGCCCCAACGCGCCTCGGACACACCGAATTTCGCGCTCTCCCCGGCCACGCGGATATCGGTGCCCTGCAGGATCTCGGTGCCACCGGCAATGGCCGGACCCTCCACCGCCGCGATCAGCGGTTTGGTGAGCCGGCGGCCCTTGAGCAGCGCCTCCAATTTGGTCGGATCAAAACTACCCGCGGTCGAGGCGTCGCCGGGGTGCCGAGCGGACATCGCCTTGAGGTCCATGCCGGCGCAGAACGCGCCGCCTGCGCCGGTCAGGATCGCGACGCGGATATCGGGATCATTGTCCACCTGGTCCCAGGCGTCGCGCATGATCGCCATCATCTCGGCCGACAGTGCGTTGCGGGCCTCGGGGCGATTCATGGTGACGATGAGGACGTGATCGCGCTTCTCGACGAGGCAATCTGGCATTACTCGATCTCCTGACACTCCAGGGGGATGGCAGGCCGGCGAAGCCGGCCGGGGTGGGCAAATTCAGCCTTGTCAGAAACAGTAACACGTTCTATTTTTAGCTTTGTGAGCTACAACATAGCGGACCTAGTCGAACACGCCATCGATCTGATGCCCGACCGCGTCGCGCTGGCCGACGACGGCCGCGAGGTGACTTACGCGCAGCTGGAGGAGCGAGCTAATAAACTCGCCAACTACCTGCTGCAACAGGGTGTCCAACCGGGCGACAAGGTGGGCATCTATTCGCGGAACACGATCGAGGCCGTCGAGGCCATGGTCGCGGTCTTCAAGGCCCGCGCCGTGATGATCAACGTGAACTTCCGATATGTCGAGAACGAGTTGCAGTATATTTTCGACAATTCGGATATGGTCGCGCTGATCCACGAGCGCCGCTACAGCGACCGGGTGACCGGAGTTCGCCCGAAAACGCCCCTGTTGAAGACGGTCATCGTCGTGGACGACGATACGACCGGCACCATCCCTACCGCAGCGGATTCAGTGGAATACGAGGCGGTGTTGGCGCAGTCCTCGGGCGAGCGGAACTTCGGTGAGCGCTCCGCGGACGATATCTTCATGCTCTACACCGGCGGCACCACCGGCCTGCCCAAGGGGGTGATGTGGCGGCACGAGGATTGGTGGCGCGTACTCGGCGGTGGCATCAACTTCCTCACCGGCGAATACGTCGAGGACGAATGGCACCAGGCCAAGACCGGCGCGGGCAATCCGCAGATGGTCCGGTTCCCGATTCCGCCGATGATCCACGGTGGCTCACAGACGGCGACCTTCCACAGCCTGTTCGACGGCGGCAAGGCCGTGATGATCCCGGAGTTCACCGGGCACGGGGTGTGGCAGCACATCGACCGGCACAAGATCAATCTCATCTTCATCACCGGTGACGCCATGGCCCGGCCGATGGTCGACGCCCTGCTCGAGGGCAATCCGGAAACCGGTGCGCCGTACGACCTTTCGAGTCTGTACCTGATGGCCAGCAGTGCCGCGCTGTTCTCGCCGACGCTCAAGGACAAGTTCCTGGAACTGCTGCCGAACCGGATGATCACCGATTCCATCGGTTCCTCCGAAACCGGTTTCGGTGGTCTGTCCGTTGTCGCCAAGGGCGCCAACCACACCGGTGGTCCGCGGGTGAAGATCGACGCCGCCACCCAGGTACTCGACGACGACGGCAATCCGGTGGTGCCGGGCTCCGGGCAGGTCGGATTCATCGCGCGCAGCGGCCACATTCCGGTCGGCTACTACAAGGACGAGGCCAAGACCAAGGCAACGTTCAAGGAGTTCAACGGAATTCGCTACTCCATTCCGGGCGACTACGCCCGGGTCGAGGAGGACGGCACCGTCACCATGCTCGGCCGTGGTTCGGTCAGCATCAACAGCGGTGGCGAGAAGATCTACCCGGAGGAGGTCGAGGGCGCGCTCAAGATCCACCCGGAGGTCTTCGACGCACTGGTGGTCGGTATCCCCGACGAGCGGTGGGGGCAGCGGGTGGTCGCGGTCGTGCAGTGTCGCGGCGATAAGCGGCCCACCCTGGAGGAACTGCGCCCGGTGCTCACCCAGGAGATCGCGCCCTACAAGCTGCCGCGCAGCCTGTGGTTCGTGGACCAGATCAAGCGCAATCCGGCGGGCAAGCCGGATTACCGCTGGGCCAAGGCGCAGACCGAGGAGCGCCCGGCCGACGAGCACGCCGAGGCGAGCGGCAAGTAAGACGACGGGTACGACCTGAGACCGGCAGGGCTGCCGCGAAAAGCGCGGCAGCCCTGAGTCGTTCGCGGTCGTTCGTGCGCGGGTCGTTGGGGCGGGGCGTGGTGGCATCATTTGTGACGGAGCCGTTCGCGCTGGCATGGAATAGGAGAACGAATTGGCAATGCGCTATGGATTTTTCGAGGCCACCGCGAATGGCTTCGCGCCGTTGCCGTTCGCGGCCAGCGCCTGGTCGCCGAAGATGCTCAACGGTCCCGCCATCTGCGGTCTCATGGCCAGGGCGCTGGAGCGGCAGCACTGTTCGGAAGGGTTCACACCGGCGCGGCTGACCGTCGACCTGTTCCGTCCGACGCTCAATAAGTCGGTGACCGTGGTGACCGAACTGGTCCGCGAGGGTCGGCGGATCCTGGTTGCCGATGCCGCGCTGATGCAGGACGGCGAGGATATGGCCAGGGCGACAGCGATATTTCTGAAGCGATCCCAGCAGCCGCCGGGCAGCCTGTGGACCCGTGCCCGCGATCCGGAGCCGCCCTCGGTACCGGTCGCGACTGGCCCGACCGTACCGCTGTGGGGCAGCGACGCACATGCCGATGGCTGGTCGTCGAGCATGGGCGAGCATCAGAACGACAGTCGAAAGCGTATGTGGCAGGTGCCGATGCGGGTAGTGGAGGAGGAGACCCCGTCGGGATTCGTCGGCGCCGTGGTGATCGGTGAATCGACCAGCCTGATGACGAACTGGGGCAGTGCCGGGATCGGATTCATCAATACCGATATGACGCTGGCACTGGCGCGCACGCCCGTCGGACTGGAGATCGGCGTGGAGGCCGACAATCACATCAGCGCGGACGGAATCGCCGTCGGCAGTGCGACATTATTCGATCGATCCGGGTCCTTCGGCACCTGTGTGGTGACCGCGCTGTCGAATGCCGAGCGTCAGGTGGACTTCTCCGATGATTCGGTGCTCCGGGCCAGAGTTGGGATCTGACTTTCGGTGATCACCAGCCGCGCCCGCGGATCGGTGAAAGCAAGATGGCTCCGGCCATCGGCCCGCTGCTCGGTGCACCCGAGATGGTCGCGGGCGTGGTCGCCATGGTTGCCTCCGATGACGGTGAATTCATCACGGGCACAACGATTCACGTCGATGGCGGCGCGCACGTCTAGCTGGGTGCGGAAGTCAGGTAACGCTGGAGGGTCGGTGCGATGTCCGCGATGATCTGGTCGCGGGTCAGGCCGACCACCGGCGGCAGCTCGAGCACGTAACGGCACAGTGCGAGCCCGAGCATCTGGGTGACGATCAATCCCCCGCGGCGCTGCGCATCGGCCGGATCGCCGAAGCGCAGCACTGCGGGGAGCACCTGTTCGGTGAAGATCTCCCGAAAGCGTTCGCTCACGGTCTCATCGGTGATCGACGAGCGCAGCAGAATCACCAGCACCTTGTTATCGGGCTGGTCCTCCCAGATCGCCAGGAATCGGCGAACCAGCAACTCGCCGAGGCTGCTCGGCTCGGCCGACGCCAGATCCGGCAGCTCGAGGCGCACATCGACGGCCGCGGCGAACAGTCCGTCCTTGCTGCCGAAATAGCGCATCACCATCGATGGATCGATGGCGGCGTCGGCGGCGATGGCCCGGATGGTCGCCTTGCGGAACCCCTCGGCGGCGAAGCGGGCGCGGGCGGCTTCCAGAATGGCCGCGCGGGTCGCGTCCGAGCGGCGCGCAGGCGGTTGATCAGTGTCGATACTCATGCCAACAAGTGTAGGCCAACAACTGTTGACGTTCCTAGCCGATCGGGGCTACAGTTATGCCAACAAGCGTTGGCCTACAGATGTTGACTTAGGAGTTCCGATGAACACCACCCCGCTGCCGGAGACAACTTCCGTAGTCATCGTTGGGGCCGGTCCGGCCGGATTGACCACCGCGATCACCCTCGCCGACGCCGGAATCGACTTCGTCCTGCTGGACCGGCTCGCCGAGGGCGCCAACACCTCCCGCGCCGCCGTCGTGCACGCCAGAACGCTGGAGGTGCTCGAGGGGCTCGGCATCGCCGATGAACTCATCTCCCGCGGCATGGTGGTGTCGACCTTCACGGTGCGCGACGGTGGCCGCACCCTGGCCACCGTGCGGTTCGACGGACTGCCCACCGAGTACCCGTACACGCTGATGGCTCCGCAGGACACCACCGAGGCGGTCTTGCTCGAGCGGCTGCGCAAGGCGGGCGGCGAGGTGTACCGGCCCTACGAGATCACTCGCATCGTCGACGAAAACGGTGGCGTCACAGTCGAATACACCGATGGCACCGGTGCACGCGGCCGCATTCGCGCGGACTATGTGGTCGGTGCGGACGGTATGCACAGCGTCGTCCGTGAGCAGGCGGGCATCGGCTTCACCGGTGCGACCTATCCGGAATCCTTCGTACTCGCCGACGTCCGGATGGACTGGCCGATCGCGCGCAACGAAGTGACGCTGCACCTTTCACCCGAGGGCGTAACGGTGGTTGCGCCACTGCCCGACGACACCGAGCCCAACCGCTACCGGGTTGTCGCCACCGTCGCCGAGGCCCCCGAACACCCGACCGTCGAGGACATCCGAACCATCCTGGACACTCGCGGCCCCGGCGGCGCCGTGCAGGTCCGCGAGGTGCAGTGGAGCTCGCGCTTCCGGGTGCACCACCGGGTGGCCGACCGCTACCGCGCGGGCCGGGTGCTGCTCGCAGGCGACGCCGCCCACGTGCACAGCCCCGCAGGCGGACAGGGCATGAACACCGGCATCCAGGACGCGGCCTTCCTCGGCCCCTTGCTCGCCCGAGTCGTCAACGGCGAGCCCGACACCGTACTGGACACCTACGAAACCACCCGCCGCCCAGTAGCTCTCGGCGTCGTCGCCTTCACCGACCGCATGACCAAGATGGCCACCCTGCGCCCACTGCCCGCCCGCCTGGCCCGCAACACCGCGATATCGATCCTGACCAGTATCCCCGCCGTCCGCACCAAGCTCGCCTACCAACTGGCCGAACTCGCCAACCGCTGACCGATACCGAACGCCTCTGCCCACCAGCGGAGGCGTTCGTCATTCCGGCTCCCAGCCCACGGCAGGGTCTGCGGTGTCGATCGGGGGACCGTGGACATCGAAGTGCTGCGAAGACGAGACCTACAGCGGGACAAGGCAATCTAACGGCTTCTGTTCGGCCGTGGGCTGCGGGCGGGTTCAGGGCGTGGGTGCGATCAGTTCTACGGTCGGAAAACCGAGCAGCATCACGTGTCAGCAGTCGATATCCGGCGACTGCGGCATCGACGCCAATGTAGAAGTCGGGCATCGGCGAGCGCTTGTCGCCGCTGTTACGGCGATGCGAATCGAGCAGTATGACCGGTCCGTTGACAGGAGTTGGACAACTCACCCACGGAGCAGATCCATGATCTCGTCGGTGCTCATGCCCTCGATATCTCGGCTGTCGGCGGTTCCGCGCAGTCGCCGAACGAGTCGTTGCCCACGAGCGGGGGCGCCTTTGGTGCGCGCGATCCGAAGGGGGTTATCGACCTCGATGACTTCGATGTCGTCGCCTGTACGCAGATCGTGCTCGGCGCGCGGCTGCGCGGGGATTGTCACCTGGCCCTTGCTGTTGAGCCGCACAGCATCCTCCCTTGCCGCAACGGTAGTACCACGAACATTGTGTACTACTACCGCAAAAGGGCTGTTCAGCACAGGTGTGTCGGCACACCGATCGGCCCGCCGGCGGCAGGTCCGGCGGGCCGATATGGTGCGGCAAATCCTGGGTCAGGCAGGGGTTTCCGCGAGGAGTGCGCCGATGGCGCGCAGGTGGTCGGTGGCCGCGCCGAGGGCGAATTCATTGTGTTTGGCGGCGGTGAAGTAGTTGTGCACGATGTGGTCGCGGTCGATGCCGACGCCGCCGTGCACGTGGACCACGGTGTGCGCCACCCGATGTCCGGCATCGGCGGCCCAGAATTTGGCGGTGTGCACCGCTTCGGCGCTGGCCAGATCCTCGGAGACCCGCCAGGCGGCCTGGGTGACCGCCAGTCGCAGACCTTGGACATCGATGTAGGCGTCGGCGAGGCGCTGGGCGACGGCTTGGAAGCTGCCGACGGCCTTGCCGAATTGTTCACGCTCGCGGGCATATTCGGCGACCAGCTCGAGTGCGCGTTCCAATGTGCCCAATTGCTGAGCGCTCAGTCCCAGCCAGGCGCGGGTCAGGATCCAGTCCAGGATCTCCGCGCCGGAGGCCACCGTCGCGACCAATTCGGCCGGGGTGTCGTGGAATTCGACGCCGAACTCGGCGCTGAAGTCCACCACGCTCTGGGCGGTCACCTTGACCGTCGCATCGGCGGGATCCACCAGGAACAGGGCCGGAGCTCCGGAAACGGTGGCGGGGATCAGAATGCGGGCCGCGCGGTCGGCGTAGGGCACCGTGGTCTTGGCGCCGGTGAGCCGCCAGCCGCCAGCGGCCTCGTGTGCCACCGTGGTCGGCTTGGTCGGCTCCCAATTGTGTTCCTCGGCCAGCCCGGCGGTGAGGATGACGCTGCCATCGGCCGCCCGGCGCGCCCAATCCTGCTGGGTGTCCGAGCCGAATTGGGCGAGCGCGCCCGCGCCGACCACGATCGACCACAGGTACGGCACCGCCGCGACATGCTTGCCGAGTTCGCGCAGCACGGCGCTCTGCTCGAGTGCGCCGAAGTCGCCGCCGCCCACCGATTCGGGCAATGCGGCGGCCAGCACGCCGGTCTCGGCGAGGGACTGCCACAGCGGCTCATCGAAGCGGCCCTCGGCGTCGAGTTCGCGGATCCGGTCGGCGGTGACCAATTTGGCGCAGACCTCGGCGGTCAGGCGGGTCAGGTCGAGCTGAGCTTCGGTGGGTGTGAAATCCATGGTGTCTACCTGCTTTCTGCGGTGCGAGCGACGGGCCCGGCGGCGGTGGCTTGGGTGACCACGTAGGGCCCCGGGAGCACCGCGATTGAATACAGCTCAGCGTGCCGCGGCGGGTTGCTTGAGTGCGGTCATGGCGATGATGTCGCGCTGGACCTCGTTGGTGCCGCCGCCGAAGGTCAGGATCAGCGCGGCGCGGTGGAACCGCTCCAACCGTCCGCGCAGTTCCGCGCCGGGGGAGTCCTGGCGCAGATATGCCTGCGGGCCCAGGATTTCCATCAGCAGGCGGTAGGCCTCGGTGGCCAGTTCGGTGCCGTAGACCTTGCAGGTCGAGGCGTCCCATGGCCGCGGCGCGGCATCGCCGCCCGCATCGGCTCGGCTGGCGATCTCCCAGTTCAGCAGCTTCAGGTACTCGACCTTGGCCTGCACCTTGGCCAGATTCAGCCGCACCCATTCCTGGTCGATCACCCGGGAACCATCGCCCGCCTTGGTATTGCGGGCCCATTCGGTGGTCTGGTTCAGCGCGACGGTGAGCGGTCCGGCGGAGGTCAGGGCGACGCGTTCGTGATTGAGCTGATTGGTGATCAGCGCCCAGCCGCCGTTCTCCTGGCCGACGAGCGAGCTGGCGGGGACCCGGACGTCCTGGTAGTAGGTGGCGCTGGTGTCCGGTCCGGCCATGGTGTGCACCGGGGTCCAGGAGAAGCCCTCGGCCGTGGTCGGCACGATGAGCATGCTGATGCCCTTGTGCTTCTTGGCAGTCGGATCGGTGCGGACCGCGAGCCATACATAGTCGGCGTAGGCGATCAGGCTGGTCCACATCTTCTGGCCGTTGATCACGTAGTCGTCGCCGTCGCGCACCGCCGTGGTGCGCAGGCTGGCCAGGTCGGTGCCCGCGCCCGGCTCGGAATAGCCGATGGAGAAGTGCAGCTCGCCCGCGGCGATCTTGGGCAGGAAGAACTTCTTCTGCTCCTCGCTGCCGTAATGCATGATCGTCGGCGCCACCGAATTGATGGTCAGGAAGGGCACCGGCGCGCCCGCGATGGCCGCCTCATCGGTGAAGATGAGCTGATCCATGGTCGGGCGATCCTGCCCGCCGAACTCCTTGGGCCAGGCCAGGGTGAGCCAGCCGTCGCGGCCCATTTCCTGGACCACCTCGCGGTAGACGTTGCCGTGCCCGTACTCGCCGGTGGTCGCGCTCAGCGCGGCTCGGCGCTCCGGGGTGATCAGCCGCGCGAAGTAGTCGCGCAGCTCCGCACGGAGCTGTTCCTGCTGCGGCGTGTACGCAATGCGCATGGCAGTACCTCTTGGGGGATGGTGAGCCGACGGAGCTTGCGGAGTCGGCGGGGTGGGTATAGCGGATGGGGGATGGTCAGCCGACGGAGCCTGCGGAGTCGGCGGGGTGGGTATAGCGGATGGGGGATGGTCAGCCGACGGAGCCTGCGGAGTCGGCGGGGTGGGTATAGCAGAGCCTTCGTTCGATGTCGGTTAACCGATCATTGCATATGAACTGAAACATGTTCCAGTATTGCGACCGAATGTGGTCGATGACGACGCACGACATCAGATCGTGTTGTTAGGCTTCGATCAGAGCATCAGTGAAGGAGTTGTCATGAAGGTCAGTGTTGATCTGGACCAGTGCGAAGCCAATGGAATTTGTGTCGGAATCGCTCCCGACGTCTTTGAACTCGATGATGACGATCAGCTGCACATCTTGGTCGGTGAGGTGGCGGAGGATCGGCTCGATGATGTCCGCGACGCGGTTGCTCAGTGCCCCAAAGCGGCCCTCCGGCTGCAGTGACGGGCGCTTGCCGTAAATAGGAACACGTTCTAGAGTCGGCCCCGTGAGTGATGCAGACAACAACGGTGTGAGTCTTGCGGGCCGGGTGGCCATCGTTACCGGTGGCGGCGCTGGGCTGGGACGGGCCGAGGCGCTCGCCCTGGCGGGCGCGGGCGCGTCGGTGGTGGTCAACGATCTGTCGGAATCGGATGCGGTGGCCGAGACCCTCGCCGATATCCGGGCACTCGGGGCCAAGGCGGAGTTCGTCGCGGGCAGCATTGCCGAGCGCGCGACCGCCGATGCGCTCATCAGCGCCGCCGAGGAGGCATTCGGCGGCGTCGACATCGTGGTGAACAATGCGGGCATCACCCGCGACCGGATGCTGTTCAACATGTCCGATGAGGACTTCGACGCGGTGATCGCGGTACATCTGCGCGGTCATTTCCTGTTGTCGCGCAACGCCGGCGCCTACTGGCGGGCCAAGTCCAAGGCGGCGGGTGCGCCGATCTACGGCAGGCTCATCAACACCTCCTCCGAAGCCGGACTGCTCGGCCCGGAGGGGCAGGCCAACTATGGCGCCGCCAAGGCCGGTATCACCGCGCTGACGCTCTCCGCCGCACGCGGGCTGTCCCGTTTCGGCGTGCGCGCCAATGCCATTGCGCCGCGGGCGCGCACCGCGATGACCGAAGCGGTCTTCAGCGCCGCACCGGAGGGCGGTATCGATCCGCTCGCGCCGGAACATGTCGCCCGGTTGGTCGCCTTCCTCGCCTCGCCCGCCGCCGACGCGGTCAACGGGCAGCTGTTCGTGGTCTACGGGCCGATGGTCGCGCTGATGGCCGCACCGGTGGTCGAGCAGCGCTTCGATGCGGCCGGTGACCAGTGGACTTCCACCGATCTTGCCGCCACGCTCGGCGGTTACTTCGCTGAGCGCCCCGCCGGGCGTACGTTTTCTGCATCTTCGCTGATCGATCTCGACCGCTAGCAACTGCTTGCGGGTAGCTTGCAATAGTCGGGTTACTCAGTGATGGCAGCTGCCATCGAGCGGCTGACCAGCTGTTGATCATCACTTCGGCAGTTGGTAGACATGGGAGTCAAGGTGTGCCCCGCCTCACAAGGGTTAGGTCATCCTGAATTGATACAGGTTGCAAATTCATAGGCCGAAACAAGCAAAAAGAGCTGTTTAAAAGTGGCGAAAAGCTTCCTACGGCAATGTGAACGTGTTCTAATCGTTGCGGCGATGCGGCCGAGGAGGGGCATCGTGCGGTGTGCTAGCAGGATGAGCAAGGAGGATCGCGCATGAACGAGGTCCTTGCCGTGCCATTGCGTGCTGTTGGTGGTTTTTTCGAACTTGTTGCCGACGTTGCACGAGCCAGCATTCGACGACCATTCCAAGGGCGCGAGTTCATTGATCAGGCCTGGTTCATCGCACGCGTTTCGATCATTCCGACAGTGCTGGTCGCGATTCCGTTCACCGTGTTGGTGAGCTTCACGCTCAACATCCTGCTGCGCGAGATCGGCGCCGCCGATCTCAGCGGTGCCGGTGCGGCATTCGGTACGGTCACCCAGGTCGGGCCGATTGTCACGGTATTGATCGTCGCTGGCGCTGGCGCCACCGCGATCTGCGCGGATCTCGGTGCCAGAACCATCCGCGAGGAGATCGATGCGATGCGCGTGCTCGGCATCGATCCGATCCACCGGCTGGTCGTGCCGCGGGTGCTGGCCTCGATGTTCGTGGCACTGTTGCTGAACAGCCTGGTGTCCACCATCGGCATTGTCGGCGGCTTCGTCTTCTCGGTGTTCCTGCAGGATGTGAATCCCGGCGCGTTCGTCAATGGCATCACCCTGCTCACCCATCTGCCCGAGCTGGTCATCTCCGAAGTGAAGGCAGGTTTGTTCGGGCTGATCGCCGGACTGGTGGCCTGTTATCTCGGCCTGAATGTCAAAGGTGGTCCCAAGAGTGTCGGTGATGCGGTGAATCAGACCGTTGTCTTCGCCTTTATGGCCCTGTTCGTGGTGAACGTCGTGGTCACCGCCGTCGGCATCAAGTTCGCGGCGCGGTGAGGCGATGGCATTCGTAATCCAGTCCCGGTTCCCGCGTACCGTGCGGCGAGTGCGTCGTTTTTCGGACTCACTCGATTCGGTGGGTAAACATGCGGTGTTCTATGCGCAGACGATCGGATCCATCCCGCGCGCCCTGCTGCACTATCGGACCGAGACGATTCGATTGATCGCCGAAATCAGTATGGGCACAGGCGCTTTGGCCGTGATCGGTGGCACGGTTGTCATCGTCGGATTTCTCACGCTGTTCACCGGCGGCACCATCGCGGTGCAGGGTTACAGTTCGCTCGGCAATATCGGCGTCGAGGCGCTGACGGGCTTCTTCTCGGCATTCATCAATGTGCGCATCGCGGCGCCGGTGATCTCCGGAATCGGTTTGGCCGCAACGATCGGCGCGGGCTCGACCGCGCAGCTCGGCGCCATGCGGGTGGCCGAGGAGATCGACGCGCTGGAGTCCATGGCAATTCGGCCGGTGCCGTATCTGGTCGGCACCAGGGTGCTCGCGGGCATGATCGCGATCGTGCCGCTGTACGCGCTGGCGGTCATCTGCTCGTTCATCGCGAGTCGCTTTGCCACCGTGGTGATCTACGGGCAGTCCGCGGGCGTCTACGACCACTACTTCTCCACCTTCCTGATCCCCAGCGACATCCTCTGGTCCTTCGCCCAGGCGATCCTCATGGCCTTGGCGGTCATGATGATCCACACCTACTACGGCTACAACGCCGCGGGCGGACCGGTCGGTGTGGGGATCGCGGTCGGCAATGCGGTGCGGGCCTCATTGGTCGCGGTGGTCACGGTGACGCTGCTGATCTCGCTGGCCATTTACGGCACCTCCGGCAACTTCCATCTCTCCGGGTAGAGCGGTATGGCAACGAAGCAATCGGGAAGCGGCCTCGGCGCGGTACTGCGCGGCGGGCTAGGGCTGAAGCTGGCCGGGCTCGGCATGGTGCTCGCGCTGGTCGCGATCGTGTCCGTCGCGATGGTCATGTTCTTCGGCGGGTTCACCAAGACGGTGACCGTCACGGTCGTCGCACCGCGCAGCGGTCTGGTGCTCGACCCCGACGCCAAGGTGAAGATTCGCGGGGTGGAGATCGGCCGGGTCTCGGAAATTAAGCAGACCGGCGATGGCGCCAGGCTCACGCTGGCAATGGATCCCGAACTGCTGAAAATGGTTCCGTCCAATGCGGCCGTGGATATCAAGTCCACCACCGTATTCGGCGCCAAATACATCAATTTCATTGTGCCGGAACAAGCCTCGTCCGCCTCGCTGAAGCCCGGTGCGACCGTGACGGCCCAGTCGGTGACCGTCGAATTCAATACGCTGTTCCAGCATTTGACCGATGTGCTGCAGAAGATCGAGCCGGAAAAGCTCAATGCCACCCTGTCGGCGTTGGGCACCGCGCTGCAGGGGCGCGGCGAGAAGCTCGGTGATCTGCTCGCCCGCAGCGATGCCTACCTGCGCGATATCAACCCGAGTCTGCCCGCGCTGCAACGGGATCTGGTCGCCTCGACCGGCGTGACCAACCTGTACGCCGACACCGTGCCGGATCTGCTGCGCACCACCGATAACGCGACCGTGACGGCCAGGACGATCGTCGAGGAGCAGGAGAACGTCGATGCGATGCTGGCCAATCTGATCGGACTGGCCGACACCACCGGCTCGGTCCTGCGCGAGAACGAACACCCACTGGTGACGGCGCTGGATCTGCTGCGTCCGACCACCCAGCTGCTCAACGACTACAAGCCCGCGCTGTACTGCCTGGTCGTCGGCCTGGCCAATGTGCTCCCGATCGGTGAGGACATCTTCGGCGGGCGGTTCGACGCGGTGCCGCTGAATGCGAGTTTCATGCCCGGTGCCGATGCCTACCAGTACCCGCAGGATCTGCCGAAGGTCAACGCCACAGGCGGGCCGCACTGCGACGGCGTCGTCGACCGGGTGCCCGACAGCCACGCGAACTTCGTGGTCACCGATACCTCCGAGGGCCATGTCTGGACGCCGTCGACGACGACACATCTGAATGGTCCCAAGGTGTTCCAGATCCTGTTCGCCGGACTGCCGGGGGTGGGGCAGCCGTGAACAGTAAGCGCGCGACAACCATCAAGCTGACCATCTTCACCGTGGTGATGGCGCTGGTCCTGGCCGGGCTGGTGGTGGTGTTCAGCCAGATGCGCTTCGCCAGGGAGAGTGGCTATCACGCGGTGTTCACCAGCTCGTCCGGCATGCTGGACGGCGCCAAGGTGCGCATCGCCGGTGTGCCGGTCGGTTCGGTGACCGGCGTGCACGTCGGCAAGGACAATCTCGCGCATGTCGATTTCGACGTGGACAGCAAGTACCGGCTCTACACCAGCACCAAGGCGACCATCCGCTACGAAAACCTGGTCGGTGACCGGTATCTCGAACTGCTGGAGGGGCCGGGTACCGCCAAGGTGATGTCGAAGGGCGGCACCATCGGACTCGATCGCACCTCGCCCGCGCTCGATCTCGATATGCTGCTCGGCGGCTTCCGGCCGCTGCTGCGCGGACTGGATCCGGCCCAGGTGAACGATCTGACCGAGGCGCTGCTGCAGGTCTTCCAAGGGCAGGGCGGCACGCTGGTCGCGCTGCTGAACAGCTCGGGATCGTTCGGTAAGACCCTGGCCGACCGAGATGCGTTGATCGGCAGTGTGATCGAGAATCTGAAGACCGTGCTCACCACGATCGATGAGCGCGATCAGCAGTTCGGCACCACACTCGACGAATTGCAGCGCCTGGTCAGTGGTTTGGCCGCCGATAAGGATCCGATCGGCGCGGCGCTGCCGCGGATCGCGGGCGCGACGGGGGATCTGACCGATCTGCTGCAACAGGCACGACCGGATCTGAAGACCACCTTCGAGCAGGCCGGCATCCTCGCCGCCACCCTCGACGACGGATCCGACAACATCCAGTGGGTGCTCGATCGGCTGCCAGATACCTATAAGAAGCTGGTCCGGATCGGTGCGTATGGATCGTTCCTGAACATGTACATCTGCGGCACGAACTTCCTGGTCGACGGTCCCGACGGCAAGCCGATGCACATCACCCTGCCCGGTTTGCAGACAACGGGAAGGTGTGCGAAGAGCCGATGAAAGAAACCCGATCACGCGCCGTCTCCCTCGGCATCATCGGCATTGTCCTCGCTACCGCGATCTCGCTGTCGGCCCTGCAAGTCGACCGGTTGCCGTTCATCCGCTCCGGCGCGACCTACACCGCGTATTTCGCCGATGCGGGCGGGCTGGTGCCAGGTGACCATGTACAGGTCGCCGGGGTGCGCTCCGGACGGGTCGAGCAGGTGCGGTTGGACGGTGCGAAGGTCTACGTCCGGTTCACCCTGGACGAATCGATCGTGCTGGGTAATAAAACGAGCGCCGCCATCAAGACGAATACAGTGCTCGGCCGCAAGTCGCTCGAGGTGACGCCGTCGGGCAGCGGTTCGACCCGGCCGGACGACACGATTCCGCTGGACCGCACCACCTCGCCCTATTCGCTCACCGACGCGCTCGGCGATCTGTCGAATACCGTCAAGGGCCTGGATATGGATCAGGTCAACAAGACCCTCGACGCGCTGTCGGCGACCTTCGCCGATACCCCGGCCCCACTGCGGTCGGCCCTCGATGGCGTCACCCAGCTCTCGCGCAGCCTGAACGCCCGGGACAAGGCGCTGACCGATCTGCTCGGCCGGGCCCAGAATGTCACCAAGGTGCTGGCCGATCGCAGCAATCAGATCGATGCGCTACTGGTCGACGGCAATGCACTGCTCGGTGAACTGGACCGGCGGCGCGGCGCGCTCAGCCAGTTGATCGTGTATGTGAACGGGCTGGCCCAACAGCTGAGCGGATTCGTCAACGATAACGAGGCGCAGCTGAAACCCACACTGGACCGGCTGAATTCGGTGCTGGCACTGCTGCAGTCGAATAAGGACAACCTCTCCAAGGCCCTCGACGGACTCGGCCCGTTCGCGGCCGCGCTGGGCGAACAGGTCGGCAGCGGTCCGTACTTCCAGGCGTATGTCTCCAACGCGAGCACGCGGAGTCTGCAAATGCTGGTCGACGCGCTGGTGTGGCCGCAGCATCTGCCGGACTCCTTGCGCGCCTACCTCACCGACCCCGCGCCGCCGTCGATCGAGCCCGCGATTCAGGAGCCACCGCGATGAACGCCCTACGCACCATTCGTACCGCGCCGCGGTGGGCGCGGGTGCTCGCCCTCGTCGTCATCGCCGCGCTGGTCGTCGTCGGGGGATGGACCCTGGTGTCGCGGATCGGAAAGACCTCGGTCACCGCGTATTTCCCGTCCACGAACGGTTTGTACGCCGGTGACGACGTGCGCGTGCTCGGGGTCAAGGTCGGCCGGATCGACTCGATCGATCCGGGCAAGGACAAGGTTCGGGTCGAGATGACGCTGGACCGCGGTATCAAGATTCCCGTGGATGCCAGGGCGGTCATTATTTCGCCGTCGCTGGTGGCGGCGCGGTTCATCCAGTTGGCGCCCGCCTACACCGGTGGGCCGAAGTTGGGTGACGGCGGCGTGATTCCGATCGAGCACACCGCCGTTCCGGTCGAATGGGATGACATCAAGACCGAATTATCCAAGCTGGCAACGACGCTCGGTCCGGTCGGGGATGACAAGCAGGGCTCGTTCGGGCGGTTCGTGAACACCGCCGCCGACAATCTCGGCAATGGCAACGCGCAGGCGCTGCGCGATACCCTGCGCGAGCTGTCGCACACCCTGAGTACGTTGTCGGACGGGCGCACCGATCTGTTCGGCACCATCCGCAATCTCCAGCAGTTCGTGGATGTGCTGTCGAAGAGCAATGATCAGATCGTGCAATTCGGCGGGCGGCTGGCCTCGGTATCGTCGGTGCTCGCGAATGTTTCCGGCGATCTCGGTGCCGGGCTGGACAATCTGGATATCGCCGTCGGTGATGTCAAGCGGTTCATCGACGAACGCGGCGGCGCGCTGACCGAGGGCGTGCAGCGCTTGTCCGAGGTCACCCAGAACCTCGCGGATAAGCGGCCCCAGCTCGAGCAGGTATTGCATGCCGGGCCATCGGCTCTGGTGAACTTCTATCAGATCTACGATCCGGCGCAGGGCAGTCTCACCGGCGCGGTCGTCGCGCCGAACTTCGCCAATCCGTTCGCCTTCCTCTGCGGCGCGGTCGAGGCGAACGAGGCCAATGGATCCGACCAGAGCGCCGCACTGTGCAGGCAGTACCTCGCACCGGTGATCCAGCAGCTCATGATGAATTACCCGCCGCTGCTGGCCAATCCGGTCTCCAACCAGACCGCGTTCCCGCACCAGCTGGTCTACAGTCCGCCGAGTCTGGCCGCGAACGGGCCCAGTGCCGACCCGGTCGCGGAGTCGAATCCGGTCACCGTGCCGAACGGTATCGCCGGACTGGCCATTCCGGGAGGAGGGCGATGATGCGACGCCGAGGGATGCGGCTGGCCGGTGCGGCGATCGGCCTTGCCGTCGCGCTGGGAGTCAGTGGCTGTCAGTGGGACGGACTCAACTCGCTGCCCATGCCGGGTGCGGCCGGAAATGATCCGAACGCCTATGAGGTCAAGATCCAGATGCCCAATGTCACCACGCTGACCCGTAATTCGCCGGTCCGCGTCAATGACGTGACGGTCGGCACGGTGCAGAAGATCGAGGTGGAGGGCTGGCACGCGCTGGTCACCGTCACCCTGAACCACGATGTGAAGCTGCCGGCCAACTCGACCGCCAAGATCGGGCAGACCAGCCTGCTGGGCAGCAATCACCTCGAACTCGCCGTGCCGAAAGATGTACCCCCGCAGGGTGAACTGAAGGCCGGCGCGGTGATCCCACTGGAGCGGGCCGGCGTCTATCCGACCACCGAGCAGACACTGTCCTCGCTGTCGGTGGTGCTCAACGGCGGCGGTATCAGCCAGCTCGAAACCATCACCCATGAACTCAATGCCGCGTTCACCGGCCGTCAGGATGCGATCCGGGACCTGCTGCCGCAGCTGACCCAGCTGACCACCACGCTGGACACCCAGACCAAGGACATCATCGACGCGATGGGCGGACTCGACCGGTTCGCGGGCACGCTGGCCCAGCAGAAGGATCGGGTGGCCGCGGCCATCGAGCAGATCCACCCGGCGCTGACCGTGCTCGCCGACCGCCGCCAGAACATCACGAATACCATTACCGCCCTTGGTGATCTGAGCGATGTGGTGCAGCGGATCCTGTCCCAGGGCGGGGACGATCTGAAGGCGAATCTGCGGAATCTGGCACCGGTGCTGGAGACCCTGGCCAGCACCGGGAACAGCCTCGTCGAGGTCATGAAGTTGATATTCACCTTCCCGTTCCCGATGAAGAATCTCGACAACGCGGTCAAGGGCGATTACATGAACCTGCTCATGACCGTTGATCTCACGGGTAAGCGGCTGGATTCGAACTTCCTGACCGGTACCCCGCTGGGCGGTCGGTTCGGTGGCGTCGAGGGCGCACTCGGTGGGCTGGCCGGTACCGCGGAGGGCAATAGCGATCCGGCGACGGCGCCGCTGCAGCCATCGCCCGCGACCCCGGCGCCGACGCCGAGTATCCCCGGGCTGCCGCCGATTCCGGGGCTGCCCGCGATTCCCGGTCTCACCGTTCCGCCCGCCGGACAGGCAGGTGCGGGCCGATGAAACTGACGCGCTTCGTCCGGATCCAGTTGACCATCTTCTCGGTGCTGACGGTGATCGGCCTGGTGGTGATGGGCGGCGTCTATGTGGGGCTGCCCGCCATGTTCGGCATCGGCCGCTATGAGGTGACGGTCAAGCTGCTTGCCACCGGCGGGCTGTATCCGACGGCCAATGTCGCCTACCGCGGCACGAATGTCGGCAAGGTGGAAGAGGTTCGGCTCACCCCGCAGGGCGTGGACGCGAAGCTGTCCATCGATAGCGATTACAAGATTCCCGCTGACGTCGACGCGTGGGTGCGCAGCGTCTCGGCCATCGGCGAACAGTACGTCGATCTGGTTCCGGTCCCGAATCCCAAGGGCGGCAACCTGTCCAACGGCTCGGTGGTCCCGGTGGATCGCACCAGGCTGCCGGAGGACATCGGTTCGGTGCTCGACCGCTCCGACCGCCTGTTGGCCAGCATCGCCGACACCAAGCTGCGCCAAGTGATCGATGATGCGTTCAAGGCGTTCAACGGTGCCGGACCGGATCTGCAGAAGTTCATCGACTCCGCATCGCTGCTGGTGCAGGAGGCGCAGGCCAATGTGGAGCCGACCAAGGATCTGCTGGAGAAGATCGGCCCGCTGCTGGACACGCAGAACCAGTCCGATGCCGCCATCCGGTCCTGGACCCGTGACCTGGCAACGGTCACCGACCAACTGCGCGCCCATGATCCGTCGCTGCGCAATGTCATCGAGAAGACTCCCGGTGCGGCGCAACAGGTGAGTTCGCTGTTCCAGGATCTGCGGCCGACGCTGCCGATCCTGCTGTCGAACCTGGTCAGCATCGGTCAGGTCGGGGTGACCTACCACGCCGGTCTGGAACAGATCCTGGTGGTCTATCCGCCGCTGACCGCCGCCTTTTTGACCGTCATCCGCGGACCGGTCGAATACGGCGCGGTCGTCGACTTCCACCTGGAACTCAACGATCCGCCCGGCTGTACCACCGGCTTCTTGACACCGGAGCAGCGCCGGTCACCGGCGCAGCTCGACGCCCCGGACACCCCGCCCGGCCTGTACTGCAAGGTGGCGCAGAACGCCAAGGAAGCGGTGCGCGGCATCCGCAATACGCCGTGTATGGAGGTGCCGGGCAAGCGGGCGCCGACACCGGAGCTCTGCCGCGACCCGATCGGCTATGTGCCGGAAGGCAATAACCCGCCGTTCGGCCCGCCGCAGCCGGTGACGCCGTCCGGCGACCCGATCGGTGACCAGGGCTCGACCCACCCGGCGGCGCACAGTACGACATTGGATCCCGGCAGCGGGACGTTCATGGGACCGGACGGACGCACGTACCGTCAGGGGGATATCGGAAAGGACGGATCCGGCACGATACCGTCGAGTTGGCAGGCGATGCTTCAGGAGCAGCAACAATGAGTGAGCGCAGCGAGCGAATCATCGACACAGCGTGCTTCGCTCATGGCGGAGCCGAGCGTAGCGAGGTGCAGCCATGAGTGAATCCAGTGTGGGCAGGAGTCGGATCCGGCGACGTGCGGTGCGTTCGGCGGGCCCGCCGCCGGATGACACCCTCGAACTCGAGGCCGAAGACGGCGCGGACGCCCCCGAGCGGGTCGAGCTGTCCAAGGCGGCCGCGGTCGAGGTGACGGCCAAGGCCGACAAGGCCGCGCCGGTCGCCGACAGTGCGCCCGAGGCCGCGGAAAGCGCGAGCGAGGCCGCGGATTCCGAAACCGTGAACACACTCGAGATTCCCAGCGTGGCCGAGGCCGTCGAGGCCGAGCCGAAGTCCGGCCCGCCGCGGTGGTTGCTGGTCGCCGGGGCCGCCGCGGCTGCGCTCATCGCGATCGCGCTGGTCGTGTCCACCGGATTGTTCACCTACCAGCTGCACAGCGCCTCCGAGCGCGATGCGCGGCGCGCGGACTATACGCAAACCGCCAAGCAGGCGATCCTCAATCTCACCACCATCAAGGACGACACCGCCAAGGCCGATATCGATCGCGTCCTCTCGGTGGCCTCCGGCGAACTCAAGGCCGAATACGCGCAGCGCAAGGACGCCTACGCGAGCGTGGTCGAACAGGCCAAGGTGAAGGCCACCGGCGAGATCATCGAATCCGCCATCGAGAGCGAGGACGGGGATTCGGCGCGCGTGCTGGTCGCCGCCAAGCAATCGCTGACCAATGCGGGCATGGCGGATTCGCAGACGCGGTACTACCGATTCCGGGTCACCGTCACCCGTGGCGATAACGGGATCACCGCCTCACAGGTGGAGTTCGTGGCATGAACGCGGCATCGAGCAGCGATTCGGTGCGGGATGGCGGTCAGGTGACGGGTGGGCGCAGGCGAGTCGTTGTTGCGTCGGCCGTCGCTCTCGTCATTGTCGCGTTGGCGGCGATCTGCGGGGTCACTGGATACAAGTACTGGAACGATCGCAAGAGCGAACAGGCGCGCACTCAGGTGGTGCCCGCCGCCCAGCGCACCGTCGAGGCGATGTTCACCTACAACTTCAAGACGGTGGACGCCGAATTGCCCAAGGCGGCAGACAATCTCACCGGCAGCTTTCGCGACGACTACCTGAAGCTGATCAGGGAGGCCATCGCACCGGGCGCCAAGGAGAAGGAACTCAACGTCCAGGCCACCACCCAGGCCAGCGGCGTCGTCTCCGCCGAATCCGCGCACGCGGTGGTGCTGCTGTACCTGAATCAGGTGACTACGAGCAAGGATGCGCCGCAGGCCAATATCAGCACCAGCCGGGTGAAGGTGAGCCTGGACAAGGATGGCGGGCACTGGCTCGTCTCGGCGGTCACACCTATTTGATTCGCGCTCAGCTGGTTTCGCGAGGTCGGCTTTCGCGGGGCGGGCGGTGCAGGCTGGCTTGGTCACGCCGATCCGAGCCGGTGCACCGAACTGTGGTCGGTGCACCGGTAGCAGTCCACGATGCCATGAGCAGGGCACGGTCGGCCGCGGTCGGAAACAGCGCGTTTCACATATCTGATGACGTGGCGATCGACTTGCGGTTGCGTGATCTCGGGCGAGAGCGCCGGTCCGAAAGTGCCAGTCGTGCTCTCATTCTCGGAGCAGTCGCACGGTGCGGAGCGGTTCGGCTTCCCCGGTGCTTCACCTTGCCGCCGTGCAGTCTCGCGATCTTTTGATGCCATCCGCCGCGTCGGGGACGCGCGACGCCGCTCACCGCGTCGAGCGCGGAATGCGCACGGTAAAAGTAGTACCTGTTCCAGGAGTGCTGGCGGCGGTGACCGAGCCGCCGTGCGCGGTAACCAGGGCCTGCACTATCGATAGGCCGAGGCCGCTGCCGCCGCTGGCGCGGGCGCGGGAGGTGTCGGTGCGGTAGAAGCGTTCGAAGATGCGTTCGGCCTCGTCGGCGGGCAGGCCTTGGCCGGTGTCGGCGACCTCGATCAGGATCTCGTCCGCGGCGGGTGTCAGCCGCACCGTGACCGAGGCGTCCTGCGGTGTATGGATGAGGGCATTGTTGAGCAGATTCGCCAGCACTTGGCGCAGCCGCGCGTCATCGCCAATGACTTCCAATGTGCCCTCGCCGGAGTTGATTTCGAGCTCGATGCGGCGCGGCGGGCCTTCCTGCGAGGTTGCTGCCGCGACCGCACGGGCGCTGTGCACGGCATCGCTGGCAACTGCGAGAAGGTCGACAGGGTCCTGTTCCAGCGGGCGTTGCGCATCCAGGCGCGCCAATATCAGCAGGTCCTCGACGAGTATGCCCATCCGCTGCGACTCGCGCTCGATCCGGTCCATGAACATCGCCGGATCCGCGGTGGCGCCTTGGCGATACAGTTCGGCGAAGCCGCGAATGGTGGTGAGCGGAGTGCGCAGTTCGTGGCTGGCGTCGGCGACGAAGCGGCGCATCTTCGATTCGGAATGCCGCGCCGCCGCCTCGGAGGCTTCGGTCGCGGCAAAGGCCCGCTGGATCTGTGCCAGCATGCCATTGAGCGATTGGGACAGCCGGTCCACCTCGGTATTGGTGCCGCGCACCGGAACTCGGCGATGCAGATCACCGGCGGCAATGGCGGCGGCGGTCTTCTCGACCGCGCGCAGCGGGCGCAGACTGCGGCGGATCACGAAGTAGGCGAGCACCGCCAGCGCGGCGAGTACCGCGCCGCCGACGACCAACTGCAACATGATCAATCGGTTGACGGTGTCGATGTTCTCGGTGAGCGGCATGGCGACCGTTGTCGTCGTATCGGCCGATACGGCCGTCATGGTCCGCCATTTGACCGTCGCGCCGTTCTTGGAGCCGACGGTCATCGGTTTGGTGAGGACTCGGCTCCCCGGCGGGTCCGTGGTCGGCCGCACATCGGGCAGGCGCGGCAATTCCGGATCGGCCTCCACATTGAACGGTCTGGTCTCGAGGTAGGCGGTGCCGTTGCCACCCGGAGTCGGTTCGATGCGCACATAGAAGGTGCTGGACGGATGCGGCGGATTCGCCGGGCTCGGCGGTCGTGGCCGCGACCACACCATGACCGCCTCGCGAAGCTGCTGATCGGTGCGATGCAGCAGTGAGTTCTCCAATGCGGAGGTGACCACCATGCCGGAGGCCAATAGTCCGAGTGCGGACAGCAGTACCAGTGCGAGCACCAGGGTCACCCGCAGCGGTACCGCCGATGATGCGCGTGCCAGCTTGCGACGGGTCCGATTGATGCTGGCGGTGATCATTTCTCGGACGGGCGGCGATTGGGCGCGCGCATTACGTAGCCGACGCCACGCAGGGTGTGGATCAATCGCTGATCCCCGGTGTCGACCTTCTTGCGCAGATACGACACATAGGTCTCGACCACACCCACCTCACCGCCGAAGTCATAGCGCCACACATGATCCAGGATGCGCGGCTTGCTCAGCACCGTGCCGGCGTTGACCATGAAGTACCGCAGCAGGGTGAATTCGGTGGGGGACAACGCAACCGGCTCGCCCGCCTTCCACACCTCATGGGTGTCGTCGTCCAATTCGATGTCCTCGAACCGAATTCGCGAACTCTCGCGCTGCGGGGCGGTATGACCGAAGCGGCGCAGCACGACTCGCAGCCGGGCCACCACTTCCTCGAGGCTGAACGGTTTGGTGATGTAGTCGTCGGCGCCGAGGGTGAGTCCGGCCACCTTGTCTTGTACGTCATCGCGTGCGGTGAGGAACAGCACCGGCGCGTCGATGCCGTCGGCGCGCAGGCGCCGCAGCAGTCCGAAGCCGTCCATCCCCGGCATCATCACATCGACGATCAGCGCCTGCGGCCGGAAGCTGCGCGCCTTGTCCAATGCCTGGGCTCCATCGACGGCGGTATCCACGGCGAAGCCCTGATAGCGCAGACTCACCGATAGGAGTTCCACGATCATCGGCTCGTCGTCCACCACCAGCACCCGAGCCTCGGGCGTGGTCTCCGCAGGCACACCACTCATTGCTTCATAGTCCGGCAATCGACTGGGAACTGTCTGGACCTTAGCTGGGTGATTCCTGTGAGCTCTAGCGTGCGACGACTCGCTCCGGCGAGGTGGGTCAGCGCCGTGGCGCACGCTCTTCCGGGAACACATCGTCGTCGGTGAGCAGCGCGCTGCCCGCGACCTGGCCCTGAGCGAGGGCCTCCAGGAACGCCCGCGCCCAGCGGTCCACATCGTGGGCCAGCACCTGACGGCGCAGCGAACGCATCCGGCGGCGGCGGGTATCGCGATCGTCCTCCAGCGCGGACACCACGGCATCCTCGACGCTATTGAGGTCGTGCGGATTGCACAGGTAGGCCTGTCGCAATTCCGCTGCGGCGCCGGTGAATTCGCTCAGCACAAGAGCGCCGTTGAGGCCGCTGTGACAGGCCACGTACTCCTTGGCGACCAGATTCATGCCATCGCGCAGCGGCGTCACCAGCATGACGTCGGCGGCCACGAAGAAGGCGATGAGCTCGTCGCGGGGGATCGGGCGGTGCAGATAGTGCACGACCGGATAACCGACCCTGGCGAATTCGCCATTGATCCGCCCGACCTGACGCTCGATATCGCCGCGCATCTGGATATAGCTGTCCACCCGCTCGCGGCTCGGGGTGGCCAGCTGCACCATGACGGTTTCGGCCGGATCCAGCCTGCCCTCCAGCAGCAGTTCCTCCAGCGCGGCGAGGCGGATATCGATGCCCTTGGTGTAGTCCAGGCGGTCGACGCCGAGCAGGATATTTTTCGGATTGCCGAGTTCGGCACGGATTTTCGCGGCCCGCTCACGCACCGAGCGGCGGCGCGAATGCTCGTCGAGTTCGGCCGATGCGATGGAAATCGGGAACGCGCCGACCCGGACGGTCCGGAAGCCGACCTGCACGACGCCGAGTTTGGAGCGCACGCCGACGGTACCGCGCGAGGTGGGCTGTCCGGCCAGCCTGCGCGCCAGGTAGAGGAAGTTCTGCGCGCCGCCGGGCAGATGAAAGCCGATCAGGTCGGCACCGAGCAGGCCCTCGATGATCTCGGTCCGCCACGGCATCTGCATGAACAGTTCGACCGGCGGGAACGGAATGTGCAGGAAGAATCCGATAGTGAGGTCGGGGCGCAGCATGCGCAGCATCTTCGGCACCAGCTGCAGCTGATAGTCCTGCACCCAGACGGTGGCGCCCTCCGCGGCGACCTTTGCGGTGGCCTCGGCGAAGCGCCGGTTCACGGTGACGTAGGCGGCCCACCACGCGCGGTCGTAGACCGGGCGCACGATCACATCGTGGTAGAGCGGCCACAGCGTGCCGTTGGAGAAGCCCTCGTAGTAGTCGGCGACCTCGGTCGCGGACAGCGGCACCGGATGCAGTTCCAGGCCGTCCTCGATGATCGGGTCGATATCCACATCCGGAACACCGGCCCAGCCGACCCAGGCCCCCTTGTTGTTGCGGAGCACCGGTTCCAGCGCGGTGACCAGACCGCCCGGGCTGCGCTTCCATCGGGTGGAGCCGTCGGGCAGTCGCTCGAGGTCGACCGGGAGCCGATTGGCGACGACGACGAAGCCGGAGCCCGCTCCGCTCACTTCGGCTGGCGGCGACGGGACCACCGTGGTGTCGGTTTCGGATGGTGGCTCTGGAATGGCGTGTTCGGAGTCGTCGGACGGCTGTTGGGTCATCTGGTCCACTCACGCATCCTTTGCGCGTCGCTGTTCCCGCTTGAAGTTATCGGATACTCGACGGCTCCATTGACGTCGCGTCGGTGGCTACTCGCCCCGAGAATTGGGCGCTATGCCGAGCATCGACAGCAGCATCCGGCATTCGTCGGCATCCTCCGCGTAGGCCGCGACGACGCGCTGCGCCTGACGTGCGGTTTCGTCGGCGAGTGGTTCCAGTTCGTCGTCCGCGATGTCGTTCGCGCTGCTCTTCGCGGCCATCTTCTTGTCCTCCCGGCTCAGTACGCTCGTACGTGCGAATAGTCAATGTTATCCGCACCCGGTAGCAGTACGCCGCACCCGGATACCGGTGACCTAGGACACGTCCGCGCTCGCACCCGGCGCTCGCGCGGCGGAAGTCGGGCCCTACTACCGTGGACGCGCAGCACCAACTCCACGAAAGGGACGATATGCCGCTGGCCACGGTGAACGGAATTTCGCTCAACTACCAGGTCAAGGGCGACCCGGCCGCAGGCACGGAGGTGCGAGGTGGTGGGCCGCTCGTCGTCATGATCATGGGTACCGGGAGTCCGGGCCGGGTTTGGGAGCTGCATCAGGTTCCGGCGCTGGTCAAGGCCGGATATCGGGTCTGCACCTTCGACAATCGCGGCATAAAGCCGTCCTTCGAGGCGGCCGGTGGCATGACTCTCGAGCAGTTGGTCGGCGATACCGCCGGACTCATCGAACTGCTCGACGAGGGCCCCGCGCTGCTGGTCGGCACCTCGATGGGCGCGCGGGTGGCCCAGGAACTCGCGCTTGCGCGTCCGGAGCTGGTGCGCAAGGCGGTATTCATGGCCGCGCACGGCCGTCTGGACCAGTTCCAGAAGACGCTCTCGCTCGGTGAGCACGAACTCGATGCCAGCGGGATCCAGTTGCCCGCGAAGTACGAGGCCGCGATGACCGCGGTAATGAACATGTCGCCCGCGACCATGGCCGATCCGAACGCCGCCCGTGACTGGCTCGACCTGTTCGAATTCACCGGCGGTCCGGTGACGCCGGGTATCCGCGCGCAGCGCCGGATGGACCACGATTTCGACCGGGTGCAGGCCTACCGCGGTATCAAGGTGCCGTGCCTGGCCATCGGGTTCGCCGATGATCGGATGATTCCGCCCTATCTGTCCAGGGAGGTTGCCGAGGCCATTCCCGGTGCGCGCTATCTGGAAGTTCCTGATGCGGGGCACTATGGTTATCTCGAGCGTCCGGAAGCCGTGAACAAGATCCTGCTCGAATTTTTCGCGGCCTGAGGTAACCGCCTACGCGTAACGTCTGCCTTGCTAGGGTCGACACAACGCTCTGGGAGCTTCCGGCGCTCTAACAGCGCTTGGATGCGCCGAGGGTTATCCCGTACATGCGCCAGTATCCAGTGAGGTGAAATGAGCACCAACCCCTTCGATGACGAAGACGGCCGCTTCTTCGTTCTGGTCAACGATGAGGAACAGCATTCGCTGTGGCCCGCCTTTGCGGAGGTTCCGGCCGGATGGCGAGTTGTTTTCGGTGAGGACAGTCGCGCCGCGTGTGTCGAGTACGTCGAGAAGAACTGGACCGACATGCGTCCGAAGAGCCTGCGTGACGCGATGGCCGCCGATGACGCGGCCCGACAGGGCGCCCAGTCCTGATCTGCGGTATTCGATACTGCGCCGGGGCCGAATGCTGAACCGTCACTGCGTGACACCGTAAGCCGGTGTCACGCAGCTGGCGTGCCCAGTTATGATTGGCACCGTTTTGCAGAGTCAGATACCGTCCGCCTCCTTAGCTCAGTGGTAGAGCACTCGCCTTGTAAGCGAAAGGTCGTCAGTTCAATCCTGACAGGGGGCTCCGCTACGGGCGTGCCACTTACGGCGCGCCCGTTGCTGTAGCTCGTACTTCACGCCCCACATCGAAGCCTGCCTACTGTGGCCGCATGGCAGTGGCGAGAGTGTGGTCGGTTACGACCACGACCCCGACCGAGGATGACGCGAGAGCCATCGCGAGGGCGGTGGTCGAGGAACGACTTGCCGCGGGCGCCGAGGTCACCGGCCCGGCCCTATCCGTGTTCTGGCATCTCGGCGAGCTGGGTGAGGGCCGGGAATGGCGCGTGAGCTTCAAGACGTCGGTGACGGCGCGCGACCGTCTCGCCGCCCGAGTGTGCGAGTTGCATCCGTGGGAAAGTCCGGAGGTCACGGCGACCCCGGTCGAATGGTGCGTCGACAGCTATGCCGATTGGATCGAACGCGCAACTGCCGCACCGGAATAGGGCCGCGTTCGGCGGCCCCTTTCGGTTCGACTGCGCTCAGTCGGGGACGTTGGCTCCGTAGCCGAGTTCGCGGAGGGCTTTTTTGATCTTGGCTTGGGCCTCGTCGAGGGATTCCGGGGTGGGGTTGTGCTGGGCGCCGGAGATGTCGAAGTTGCCCATGGTGAAGGCCGGGAAGACGTGGACGTGTAGGTGGGGGACTTCGAGACCGGCGATGAGCAGGCCCGCGCGCGGCGCGTCCCAGGCCTCGCGAACGGCCTGACCGATCTTCTGTGCGACACCGTTGAGGCGGGCGAAGGTGCCGGGGTCGATGTCCTGCCACTGGTCGATCTCCTTGCGGGGAACCACGAGGGTGTGGCCCTGGGTGACCGGGGCGATGGTGAGGAATGCGACGAATTCGTCGTCCTCCCAGACGAATCGACCCGGCAGTTGGCCCGCGATGATCGCGCTGAAAACGGAAGGCATGCACCGGAGGCTACTCGGGTCGCTGTTCGGGGTGGTGTTGACGCCGATCTGAAACTGTGTCTAAGGTACACATATTAGTTTCCAACGGACACAGTTTAGGAATGACATGCTCACCATCGCGCTCGCCGCCGCCGTCTCCGCCGCACCCGTGGGTCTGCTCGCCCACCGCCAGCTGCGTCGCCGCGCCAACGCGCACGCACTGCGAATCGACACCCCGAACGGCATCGCCGAATCCGGCTTCGTCACCATCGGCGGCATTGAGCAGTGGATCGAGATCCGCGGCGAGGACCTGGCCAATCCGGTGCTGCTGGAACTGCACGGCGGCCCCGGCGCGACGAACACCTGCTTCGCCAACCGGACCCGGGCCTGGGAGCGGCATTTCACGATCGTGCGCTGGGATATGCGCGGCGCGGGAAAGACTTTCGGACGCGGTGCGCAGGGGGAGGTGAGCTTCGACCGGCTCTTCGCCGATGCGCTCGAGGTCACCCGGTATGTGCGCGAGCGCCTGCACCAGGACAAGGTGGTGCTGTTGGCCAATTCGTTCGGATCGGTGCTCGGACTTCGCCTGGCGCGCAATCATCCGGAGCTGTATTCGGCCTATGTGGGCACCGACCAGAACATCACCGGCGGCGAGCGCGACGACAGCGCATTCTGCGCCGTGGTGCGGCGTTTGCGAGACGCCGGAAAGCATGCTGCCGCAGCGAAACTGGAGCAGATGGGTCCGGATGCCACCCGATGGACCGCCGAACAGTGGGGCCTGCACGCGAAACTGGCAACCAGCTCCGACCCCATGCTCAGCGAGGTCCTGAAGAAGCTGATCATGCCGTCGATGTGGTTCTCGCCGCAGCACCGGCTGCGCGATCTGAAGGCGGGTGCGGACGGTATGAAATTCTCCGAGCGGATCGGCGTCGAATCCGTGCACTTCGACGCCTGGCGCGAGGGCACCCGATTCGAGTTGCCGTTTTTCATCTTTCAGGGCGAATACGACAGCCTGATGCCCGCGGCCAGGGCACGCCGCTATTTCGACGATGTCCAGGCCCCGCACAAGGAGTTCGCGCTGATCTCCGAGGCCAACCACTTCGCGGCGTTCTGGCAGCCCGAGCAATTCCTCGAGCTGCTGTTGACCCGGGTGCGGCCGGTGGTGACTCGAACGACCGTATCGGCCTAGGACTTTCGCGTCGGCAGGTCAGGCGACGTAGTGCGAAAGGATGCTCTGCACCTCGTAGATGTCGACCTGGCGGTTGAACCGCTTCTGCACCGGCTCGTGCGTACCGGAGATCCAGATGCAGAGTTCGGCATCCAGGTCGAAGGTGCCGGCGGTTTCCACCGAGAAATGTGTGATCGCCCGGTAGGGAATGCTGTGGTAGCTGACCTTGCGGCCGGTGACACCCTGCTTGTCGACCAGGATGAGACGGCGGTTGGTGAACAGAATCGCGTCGCGGACAAGCAGATACGCGGCATAGACCTGTTCGGCGTTGCCCATCAGCCTCGCGTATTCCTCTTGTGCCCTACCGGGATCGATCCGCCCGGCATTGCCCATCAGTCCATCGATCAGACCCATCGTCAGCACATCCTTTGCGCGGTGGAGTCGGCTGGTGCACCCCCCTCCCATCAATGATCCACCTCACACTCCCCGATGGCCGTCAACGTGACGACTGATTTCGTGAACACCTGGGTAACTGCTCGGCCACCCCGAGAACGAGCCGGGACGGCGCGGCCGAAGTGACGACGTATCCAACGACCGGCAAAAGTTCCGGGGAGGCGGGAAAGCCATGGTTGGTGACAACCTAAGCTGTTGCCCGTGCGCGTACTCGTCATCGGTTCCGGAGCCCGTGAACATGCCCTCGTCCTGGCCCTGCGCCGGGACCCCGCGGTGACCTCGCTGTTCGCTGCGCCGGGCAATGCCGGGATCGCCCAGCACGCGCAGGTCAGGCCGGTCGATCCCTGCTCGGCCGAGGCGGTTGTCGCCCTGGCCACCGAGCTGGACGCGGAGCTGGTGGTGATCGGGCCCGAGGTGCCGCTGGTGCTCGGTGTTGCCGATGCGGTGCGGGCCGCTGGCATCGCCTGTTTCGGTCCGTCGGCCGCGGCCGCCCGCATCGAAGGTTCGAAGGCCTTCGCCAAGGACGTGATGACCGCAGCCGGGGTCCGCACCGCGCACAGTGAAATCGTGGACAATCCGGCCGAACTCGACGCCGCACTCGATCGCTTCGGTCCCACCTGGGTGGTCAAGGACGATGGGCTCGCCGCGGGCAAGGGTGTGGTCGTCACCGCCGACCGCCACGCGGCCCGCGATCACGGTGCCGAACTGCTCGAGCAGGGCCATCCGGTGCTGTTGGAATCCTTCCTGGACGGCCCGGAGGTTTCGCTGTTCTGCCTGGTAGACGGCGAGACGGTGGTGCCGCTGCTGCCCGCGCAGGATCACAAGCGCGTCGGCGACGGCGATACCGGGCCGAATACCGGCGGTATGGGCGCGTACACGCCGCTGCCGTGGTTGCCCGAGGCGACGGTCACCGCGATCGTCGAGGATGTCGTCAAGCCGGTCGCCGCGGAACTGGTGCGGCGGGGCTGCGGCTTTTCGGGTCTGCTGTATGCGGGTCTGGCGATCGGTGCGGCCGGACCCGCCGTCGTCGAATTCAATTGCCGCTTCGGCGATCCGGAGACCCAGGCCGTGCTCGCACTGCTGGAGAGTCCGCTCGGCGAATTGCTGAATGCCACCGCCACCGGCACCCTGGCCGAGGTGGCCGCACCGCGTTGGCGCGACGGCGCGGCCATCACGGTCGTAATCGCCGCCGAGAACTACCCGGGTCGGCCCCGCGTCGGCGATGTGATCACCGGAGCGGGCGAGGGGACCGCCGACGACACGTCCGCGGTGCTGCATGCGGGCACCGCACTGCGCGAGGACGGAGCCCTGGTCTCGGCGGGCGGTCGGGTGCTGAGCATCGTCGGCACCGGTGCGGATCTGGCCGAGGCCCGCGCCAACGCCTACGACCGGATCGCCTCGATCAAGCTGCCGGGCAGCCACTTCCGCACCGACATCGGCCTGGCCGCCGTCGAGGACCGCATTTCGGTCTGAACGGCATCAACCGGCACTGGCGGCCACAACAGAGCAAGTCTTACGAGCGACACAGCTCAGCCGAAGCTGAGTCCGTGCGCCGCCAACCACTGCTGTGGGTCCACATGCTGCCCGTTGACGATGACCTCGAAATGCAGATGCGGACCCGTGGAATCGCCGCGGTTGCCCATGCGGGCGATCTGCATACCCGCTGGCACGCGTTCGCCGACGGATACGAAGAAGTCGTACATATGGCCGTAGACGGTGATGCTGCCGTCATCGTGGCGGATGCGCACCCAGAGCCCGAAGCCCTGCGCAGGGCCCGCATCGATGACGGTGCCATTGGCGACGGCGTAGATCGGGGTTCCGATCGGGCCCGCGATATCGATGCCGTTGTGGAAGGTGCCCCAGCGTGAACCGAAACCCGAGGTGAAGACGCCGCGCGTCGGCAGCACCATGCCGGTGAGGCCGGGCAGCACCGAACCGGCGGTGGCCGGCGCGCTGCCCGCCATCCACGGCTGGTACTCCCCGGAGACCGCCGCCGCGGCCTCGGCCTTGGCGCGTTCCAGGGTGGCGCGGGCCGCGGTCGCGACCACCTCCTGCTCGCGGATGCGTTCGCCATTGGCGATGGCGTTCAGATAGCGCTTCACCGACGGCGGAGTGGACTGCATCTGCTGCGGATAGGCGAAGGCGACGCGCTGGGCCTCATCCGGGCCAGGCGTGCGATCGGTGACGCGCAAGGTGAATGCGGAATCGGCCGCTACGAAGATGGCGGTGGCAGTGACCCCGGCGATCAGGATCCGGTGTTTGCGCAGGAGCGCGCGATAGTCCGGCTGGGGCCGTCCCTCCCATAGCGCGCGTAGGTCCGGTGCCGGTTGTCGGCGTAGCCAGAACAGACCGTCCTTGCACTCAACGAGCACCGCGCGCGCCCGTCCGGGCAGTGCGCGCAGTTCGGAATCGCGCCGTTTCCGCAGGTTGGCACGCCAATCAGGCGGTATGACACCGATGCCACCCACCCCCGGTATTCGATCCAGCCGCGCGCGGCGCGCCTCGTCGAGCATTAGCGCTGACCATAACCCGCGCGACGCGGTCGGCACATGCCGAACCGCCCGGCCGGTCGCATTTCTACCCGATAGCACAAAACCCGAGGATCGGCGAACCGGCGAGAAACGGGACCGTCTACCGTACGTCGGGTGTCCAGAGAATCTCGCCGGTCGACCATTCCACCTTTCTACGTGATGGATGTCTGGAAGGCTGCCGCGGAACGGGCCAGGACCCACGGCGACGTGCTGGTGCTGGCGGCCGGGCAGCCGTCCACACCGGCGCCCGCCCCGGTGCTGCGTGCGACAAAGCTGGCGATCGAATCCGAACTGCTCGGTTACACAGAGACTTTCGGCATTCTGCCGCTGCGCGAGGCAATCGCCGAACACCACCGCGATACCTACGGATACGCCGTCGACCCCGACGATGTGGTGGTGACGACCGGATCCTCCGGCGCGTTCACCCTGATCTTCCTGGCCGCATTCGACGCCGGGGATACCGTCGTGGTGGCCCGGCCGGGATATCCGGCCTACCGCAACACCCTGGCCGCGCTCGGCTGCCGCGTCATCGAACTCGATTGCGGTGCCGAAACCCGATTCCAGCCCACCGTGGCCATGCTCGAGGCATTGCCGGAGCCGCCAGCGGGACTGATCGTGGCCAGCCCGGCCAATCCGACCGGCACCATGATCGACCCGGATGAACTCGCCGCGCTGGCCCGCTGGTGCGATGCGCACAACACCCTGCTGATCTCCGATGAGATCTATCACGGCATCACCTACCAGGGCATCAGCGTGGGGCGGACCTCATCGGCCTGGGAGACCTCGCGCACGTCGGTGGTCATCGGATCGGTCTCCAAATACTTCTCGATGACCGGCTGGCGGCTGGGCTGGATGCTGGCGCCGAGCGGATTGCGGCCCGCACTGCAACGGCTCGCGTCCAATATGACCGTATGTCCGCCCGCGGTCTCGCAGTACGCGGCGCTGCACGCATTCGGCGCCGAGGCCAAGGAAGAACTCGACGGCCATGTCCGCCGCTATGCCGTCAATCGGCAACTGCTGCTCGATGGCCTGCCGAAACTCGGTATCACCGACCTGGCCCCGGCCGACGGCGCCTTCTACGCCTACGCCGATATCGGCCATCTCACCGACGATTCGCGCAAGTGGTGTGCCGAGGTACTCGACCACACCGGGGTCGCGCTGGCGCCCGGCGTCGACTTCGACACCGTGGCCGGACACCGAACCGTGCGCTTCTCCTTCGCCGGTGCCACCGCGGATATCGAGGCCGCACTCGTTCGGCTCGGTCACTATCTGCGTGGTTGATCGTGCTGTCCGCCAAAGAGTTTGCATAGTTGCTCACCTAGTAGGCGCAGATACGGTAGAACAACGATGCTGGGTTTTCACTCTCTGGTTTCCTCTCTCTGATTTCGCACGGATGAACTGATGATGACTGGCACGATGGCACGGTGATAACCGCGACGACCCCGAAAGGCGAACGGCGTCGCCAGGCTTTGGTAGCGGCCGCCGCAGAGTTGCTACTCGAAGGCGGATTCGATGCGGTGCGGCATCGCTCGGTCGCGACGCGCGCCGACCTTCCGCTGGCGTCGACGACGTACTATTTCGAATCGCTCGATGATCTGATAGCCCGGGCGGTCGAGTTCAGCGGCCATGCGGAACTGGACGCGATGCGCCGCCGGGTCGGCGAGGTGAGTCATCGCCGCCGCGGTGCCGAGGCGACCGTCGATCTGGTGCTGGACCTACTGGTGGGGCCGGATGGCCACGACGAGGGCGCGCGCGGACAGCTGATCGCGCGCTACGAGCGTTCGGTGGCCTCGGCGCGGCACCCGGAACTGCGGGAAGTCCAGCTACGACTAAGGGCGCAACTCGACGAATTGCTCGCCGATGTGCTGCGCCGCTCCGATCGGGCGGTGCGGTCGGAGCAGTTGCGCAGGATGGTCGCGGTGGTCGACGGGGCCGTGGTCGCGGCGCTGAGCGAAATGGACCCGGAGCCAAGGCGAATGGCGCGCGGTGCGTTGCTGGAGGTCATCGATGTCGTCGCACCCGCGACGCCGCAGCAGATCGATAGGTTCAGGTCACTAGACTGACCAGACGTGAGCCTTGTCCCTAACGTCCTTGCCACCCGGTATGCCAGCCCCGAGTTGGTGCATCTCTGGTCGCCCGAGCACAAGATCGTGCTCGAGCGGCGCCTGTGGCTGGAGGTGTTGCGGGCGCAGTCCGAACTCGGCATCGAGTTGCCCGCCGGCGTCATCGATGACTACGAGCGGGTCATCGACCAGGTCGATCTCGCCTCGATCGCCGAGCGCGAGCGGGTCACCCGCCACGATGTGAAGGCGCGCATCGAGGAATTCAACGCACTCGCCGGACATGAGCATGTGCACAAGGGCATGACCAGCCGCGATCTCACCGAGAATGTGGAGCAACTGCAGATCCGGCTCTCGCTCGAACATGTGCACGCGCACGGTGTCGCGATCGTGGCCCGGTTGGCGCAGCGGGCCGCCGAATACCAGACGCTGGTGATGGCGGGTCGTTCGCACAATGTCGCCGCGCAGGCCACCACGCTCGGCAAGCGGTTCGCCTCCGCCGCCGACGAACTGCTGATCGCATTGACCCGGCTGCGCGAACTCATCGACCGCTATCCGCTGCGCGGCATCAAGGGCCCGATGGGCACCGCACAGGACATGCTCGACCTGCTCGGCGGCGATCCGGCCAAGTTGGCGACGCTGGAGCAGCAGGTCGCGCGGCATCTCGGTTTCGCCGATGTGCTGACCAGCGTCGGCCAGGTGTATCCGCGCTCGCTGGACCACGACGTCCTTTCGGCCCTGGTGCAGGTCGGCGCGGGTCCGTCGTCGTTCGCGCACACCATCCGCCTGATGGCGGGCCATGAACTGGTGACCGAGGGCTTCCAGCCCGGCCAGGTCGGCAGCTCGGCCATGCCGCACAAGATGAACACCCGCTCCTGCGAGCGTGTCAATGGTCTGCAGGTGGTGCTGCGCGGTTATGCATCGATGGCCGCTGAATTGGCTGGCGCGCAATGGAATGAGGGCGATGTCTTCTGTTCGGTCGTGCGCCGCGTCGCGCTCCCGGACGCCTTCTTCGCCATTGACGGCATGATGGAAACCTTCCTCACCGTGCTCGCCGAATTCGGCGCCTACCCCGCCGTCGTCTCCCGCGAACTCGACCGCTACCTGCCGTTCCTCGCCACCACCCGCATGCTGATGGCCGCGGTCCGCGCTGGCGTCGGCCGCGAAACCGCCCACGAGGTCATCAAGGAACATGCGGTGGCCGTCGCGCTCGCCATGCGCGAACAGGGTCGCGAACCGGATCTGCTGGACCGTCTCGCCGCCGACTCCCGCTTTCCCTTGGACCGCGCGGAATTGGATGCCGCCCTGGCCGATAAGTCCGCCTTCGTCGGTGCGGCCGAAGCGCAGGTTTCCGACGTGGTGGCGGCGGTGCACAAGCTGGTCGACCAATACCCCGAAGCCGCCCGCTACACGCCGTCCCCGATCCTGTAGACCCGGAGAACGCTGCTCCGTTTGCCGAGCCGGGTTCACGCGGAATCCGGGTGTTGGCGTCCCAATCGGATGCGGTGATCGAAGACGACGGGCGGAGCGTGAGCCGTCGAGTTCGGCGGCCACGACGAGCGCCTCGGCCCGGCGAATGCGACGGGCGGTCACCGGGATCGGCGTCGGGGCCATGCATTACGTGGTTGATCAGGCACACCTCGAGGCCCCGAAGTACTCGGCCAGTGCGGCGTCCCCCTGCGCCTTGCGGGCCTCTCGGCGCTGCCACAACTCGGCACCGGAGCGGTCCTCGGCGCGGGGCCATGGCTTTCGGGCTGGCTGGGCGATCCTGGCGGGTGGTTCATGAAGAACGCGGGTGCCGAGCGGCCAGTGCTCGGGGCTGCGGTCTCGGGCACTACAAGCAGCGGCCATGGTGGGATGAACGGCCCCTTTCCGATCCGAGTGCTGGTGCTGGGAGGGTTAGGGTTTCGGCGTGAATCCGTACACGATCTTTGCCGACATCATTGCTGGGCGGGCGGAGGCCAGCAGGGTGTTCGAGGACGATGATGTGGTGGCGTTTATGGATATTCGGCCGATGACGCCTGGGCATTTGCTGGTGGTGCCGAAGGTGGCGGCGCGCAGTCTTGCGGAATTGGATCCGGCGGTCGGGGGGAAGTTGTTCCAGGTCGGACAGAAATTGGCGGGGGCGCTGCGGGCCAGCGAGGTGAGGTGTGATGGGGTTAACTTCTTCTTGGCCGACGGGATAACCGCCGGTCAGGAGGTATTCCATGTGCACCTGCATGTCATTCCGCGGACGCCGGGTGACGGATTCGGGTTACGTGGGCGGCCGACCAGTCCGCGCCGTGCCGATCTGGATTATCTGGCGAACTCGATCCGCGGCGCGCTCGATCGCTGAGCCGTAGCGGAGACTGCTGTGACCGCCGGTATCGGCGTGAAAGTTGTTACCTACCGGACAGTTTGCCGTGGAAACGCGGGGATTTCGAATATCTTCCCCAACGTCTCGGGGTGAGCTACGTTGATGGCCATTGTCATGCGGTGATGGAGGTGGGGACATGCGGCTAACCCGGATAGCCATTGCGGTGCTGGCCTTTGCGATTGCATCACTGGGCCTCATGGTCGTCGACCCCGCGACGGCATCGGCCGCACGGGTCGATCGGATCGATGAGCTGAGCCCCACGCGCTCGGCGATCTCCATCGAATCGCCATCGATGGGACGGATCATCCAGGTCCAGGTCCTGCACCCGGCGGACGGCGGCGCGCACCCCACCTTCTACCTACTCGACGGCCTCGATCCGGGCATCAACCAGAGCACCTGGACCAACGCCACCGACGCCGAGGCATTTTTCGCGCGTAAGAATGTGAATGTCGTGCTGCCGGTCGGCGGCCAGGCCAGCTATTACACCGATTGGCAGCAGGATGATCCCAAATTCGGCCGCTACAAATGGGAGACGTTCCTGACCGAGGAACTGCCGCCGATCATCGATGCGCGCTACGGCAATGGCGTCAATGCCATCGGCGGACTCTCCATGGGCGGCAATGCCGCCTTTATCCTCGCCGTCCGCCATCCTGAAATGTACCGGGCGGTCGCGGGTTACAGCTCCTGCCCGGACACCAGCCTCGCCACCGGAGCGGTCATGTTCTCCATCGCCAACCGCGGCGGCAATCCGGTGAACATGTGGGGTGCTCCCGGCAGCCCCGCCTGGGCCGAACACGATGCCGCCGCGCTCGCGGATCGCCTGCGCGGCAAGACGATCTACCTCTCCACCGGCTCCGGCGTCCCCGGCCCGCACGAGGCCGAGGTCAAACCCCAACTGGCCGAGAACATTGTCCTCGGCGGCCCCGTCGAGGTAGGCGTCAACACCTGTGTCATCGAATTCGAACAGCGCCTGCACACCCTGAACATCCCCGCCCAAATCGACTACAGCCCCACCGGAACCCACTCCTGGTCCTACTGGCAGGACACCCTCCACACCTCCTGGCCCACCATCGCCCCCGCCATCGGCGCCTGACCCCCCTTCCGGGAAGCCGTCGTGACAGCCCAGCTCGGGTGTTGGGCGGATGCTGTCCGGGAAGTCGTGGTGACGGCCCCACTCGGGTGCCGGGCACCGGATGCTCCCCCGGAAAGTCGTGGTGATGGTCCAGCTCGGATGCTGGGCAGCGGATGCTCCCCTAAGAAGCCGTGGTGACGGCCCCCACTCGGGTGCTGACCACCGCAGGAGCCTGGTCCCAGCGCACCATGCTGGCTCCGCGCCGGAGACCCGACGACAACTCCCCCCACCCTCCTGGACGAGCGATCACCATGCACTCATGCAGGTAAACGTCGAGAAGGCACCTGCACCAGCGCATTCTCGTCGATTTGGGAGGCTTGGGGGGATTGGGCGACGAGGATTGGGTGGGGCGACGGGCGGGGTTTAGGTGCGGAGGGTGCGGATGATGGCGAGTAGGACGGCTAGGGCGGCTAGGGATGCGGCGCCGAGGATGACTAGGCCTGCGGGGAGGGCGAAGAGTTCGACGGGTTCGGTTCGGTGGATGGTTTGGTAGATCTGTGCGTCGGTGGTGTCGGGCTCGAAGGTGAAGTCGGAGTGGATATCTGTGGGGTGGTCGATCGAAATTCGGAGTTCGGTCAGGTAGTTGTGGGCGTTCGTGGTCAGTTGGGTTAGTTCGGGATCTGTGGTGGTGACTCGGCCCGCGAAGTCGACGGATACGGTCTGGGTGGTGGCGTCTGGGTCGGTGCGTCGCAAACGGTGCTCGCCCAGTGCGTAAAGATGTACGTATTGGGCCTGTTTCGCGGCGCTCGACATGCGCATCGGGTAGACGAATCGGTCCGAATCGAAGGTCAGGCGTACCGGATCCAATGCGCCGTCCAGCGGTTTGGTGCTGGTGAGGCGCATTGCGACGAATGACCAGCCCTCGCGCAGATATGGATCGAGGGTGCCGATCACCTCGGGACGCATTTCGTAGCCGTTGTCGCTCAGCCACTTTCGGATGCCGTCCAGGCTGCCGCCGGACAGGGTGGTCGCCTCCAGCGGACCGAGCTGGATGCGGTCGAGGACGGTGGGGCCGCCGCCCGCGGCGCTCGTCGCCCCCTCGCCGGCGCTGCCTCGGGACGACCGCGAGAACCACCGACGCTCCGTGACGATTCTGGGCGCGGTGAGATTCCGCAGCTCGGTGAAGGTCGCCGCATCGCCGCCCGCGACGGTGGCCGGTTTCGGTGTCGGCACGATCAGCGCCGCCTGGTCGGTGCCCGACTCGAGGGCAAGTCGCATGAGCACCGTCTCGCGGCGCCCGTCCCAGCCCACCAGCGCCGTCTCCTCGCCCACCGAGGCCGGGCGACCGGGCGGATTGGCCACCCCGCCGCAGGCACATGCGGAAGCCGGTGCGAGCGCGCCGATTCCGGCCGCAGCGAAAACCATCCCCGCCACGGCCAGCAGACGAACTGCGATTGCGGCACGCATGGCCGCGAGCCTACTGGGATTCGCGGCCGTGCAACCGCATTCTCGAGAGCACGCCGATTCTCGGGCGTACCCCGATTGTCGGGCGCGTGGACTGGGGCGTACCTCGATTGTCGGGCGCTCCGCTCCGCCAGATCGGGATCGGCGATGAATGCGCGCCCGAACGACACCGGATCGGCGCGGCCGACCCGCAGCACGGCCTCGGCATCGACCGCGCTGGTCGGCTCGCGGTTCTTGCCGATATTTGCGATGAGCGTGCCGTGTCGGCGCGGCCGCAGATCGGCGATGGCCGGATAGTCGTCGTTATCGGTCAGATGCAGATAGGCCAGGTCACGGCGGTCGAATTCGGCCACCAGCGCCCGACACATCGGTGCCGGATCGGCCTCGCGCATATTGAACTGTGGATTGCCCGGCGACAGGCGAGTATCTGGAGTCGGCGATCGAACGTGCCACCTGGATCCAGCAGATGTTCGCCACTGGCCTGGCCAGTGACAGCATCGCCCAGCTGCTGCCGTCCACCAATGACACCGACGGCAGCCCGAATGCCACCGCCACCCCATTCCTCGTCGACAAACTCATGCACGAGCGCAAGCCCAGGCCCTGGGGGATATGCATCGGGCCGGTGCGGTACTCGACGAGATCATTAGCTCGGCGGGCGGGGCGGCATCGGAACAGTAGGGTGGAGCGCATGGCTCTCGACAGTGGAACGATTACCAGCTCCGGCAATGGATCGGCGGTGGTGGCGGCCCCGATCGCCAAGACGGTGCCCACCGAGCGGGTGCATCACGGCGACGTCTTCATCGACGAGTACGAATGGCTCCGCGATAAGGACAGTACTGAGGTCATCGCCTACCTGGAGGCGGAGAACGCCTACACCGACGCGCAGACCAGGCATCTCGGCGGGCTGCGGGACAAGATCTTCGACGAGATCAAGGCGCGCACCCAGGAGACCGACCTGTCGGTGCCGACCCGGATGGGCGAGTTCTGGTACTACTCGCGCAGCTTCGAAGGGAAACAGTACGGCGTGCACTGCCGCTGTCCCATCGTTGCCCCGGCGGGAGCGACGGGCGCGGAGGAGGCAGCGCGCGTAAGCACGGAGCGCCCCGCGAGCGCCGCGATAGATACAGCCGAAGGAATCGATGCCTGGACTCCGCCGCGGCTCGAGGTCGATTCCGAGATCCCCGGTGAGCAGGTGCTGCTCGACAGCAATGAACTCGCCGACGGCCACGACTTCTTCTCACTCGGCGCGTTCTCGATCAGCCACGATGGCAATTTGCTCGCATACTCCGTCGACACCAGCGGTGACGAGCGCTACCTGCTGCGATTCAAAGATCTGCGCACCGGTGAGGTGCTCGCCGACCAGATCGCCGGTACCGCGCCCGGCGCGACCTGGTCGCTGGACGGTACGCACGTCTTCTACCAGACCGTCGACGAATCCTGGCGGCCCGATACCGTCTGGCGGCACCGGCTCGGTACACCGGAGGCCGATGACGTCAAGGTCTTCCACGAGCCCGACGAGCGCTACTGGGTGAGCATCGGCGCGACCCGCTCGGAGAAATACCTGATGATCTGGGTCGGCTCCAAGATCACCACCGAGGGTCTGGTACTCGAATCCGATAATCCGGAGGGGGAATTCCGGGTCATTCTGCCGCGACGCGAGGGTGTCGAATACTCCGCCGAACATGCGGTGGTCGGCGGCGAGGACCGCTTCCTGATCCTGCACAACGATGTGGTGGACGGGGTGAAGGCGGAGAACTTCGTGCTTGCCGAGGCCCCGGTAGCGGATCCGTCGAATATGACGCTGCTGATCGGCCACCGCGACGATGTGCGGCTCGAGGATATCGACCCGTTCGCCAGCCATCTGGTGCTGAGCTACCGGCGCGAAGCCCTGCCCCGAGTCGCCATTTGGCCGCTGACCGAATCCGGCTATGGCGAGCGGCGCGAACTCGAATTCGATCTGGAACTGTTCGCGGTCGGTCCTGGCGCCAACCCGGAGTGGGAGCAGCCGACGCTGCGCATCGGCCTCACCTCGTTCATCACGCCCATGCGGGTCTTCGACTATGTGCCAGCGACCGGTGAGCTGCTGCTGCGCAAGGAGCAGCCGGTGCTCGGCGGCTTCGACGCGAACGACTATGAGCAGCACCGGGATTGGGCGGTCGCCGCGGACGGCACCCGGATCCCGATCTCGCTGGTGCGCAGGAAGAACCTCCCCGAGGGGCCGAAACCGCTACTGCTGTACGGATATGGCTCCTACGAAGCCAGTATGGATCCGTCCTTCTCGGTGTCGCGGCTGTCGCTGCTCGATCGCGGCATGGTCTTCGCGGTCGCGCATGTGCGCGGTGGCGGGGAGATGGGACGGCTCTGGTACGAGCACGGCAAGACACTCACCAAAAAGAACACCTTCACCGATTTCGTCTCCTGCGCAAGGCATCTCATCGATACCGGCGCCGCCGCGCCGGACCGGCTGGTCGCCGACGGCGGCAGTGCGGGCGGTCTGCTGATGGGCGCGGTGGCGAATCTGGCGCCCGAACTGTTCAAGGGCATTGTGGCCAATGTGCCCTTCGTCGACCCGCTGACCTCGATCCTGGACCCATCGCTGCCGCTCACCGTCATCGAATGGGACGAGTGGGGTAACCCGTTGGCGGACAAGGATGTCTACGACTACATGAAGTCCTACGCCCCCTACGAGAACATCGAGGCCAAGGACTATCCGGCGATTCTGGCCATTACCAGCATCAACGACACCCGCGTCCTCTATGTCGAACCCGCCAAATGGGTCGCCAAATTGCGCGCGACCAAGACCGGCGACGCACCACTGCTGCTCAAGACCGAAATGAGTGCGGGCCACGGCGGCGTCAGCGGTCGCTATGAGAAGTGGAAGGAAGTCGCGTTCGAATACGCCTGGGTCCTGGACACCCTCGGCCTCGCGGAGGCGTAGCGGCAGGTGCGCGGTCGGTACGCCCGGCCGCGCTACCCTGCGGTTTCGGGTACCAATAGTTCGCCGAGCAGCGCCGTGAGCTGGCGCCGCTCGGCGGCGGTCAGTGCGGTGAAGGTCTCATCGAGGTGGGCCGGAATCGCCGCCTCCGCTTCGCTCAGCCGTTCGCGGCCCGCATCGGTGATGGTCACCGCGTAGGAGCGCCGGTCGCGCGGATTGCGTTCGCGCTGTAGGTAACCCGACTTCTCCCGGTCATCGCAGACGCTGACCATGACACTGCGATCGATCCGCAATTCCGCGCTGAGCGTCTGCTGCGAGCAGGCGCCGACGGCATCGAGCATCTTCAGCACCAATTGCTGACCGACGCCCAGCCTCTGCGCCCCGGCGTGGATTTCGGCGGCTCGGGCCACCGCGGTCGACGCGCGGCACAGTGCGATATCAGGCCGTTCGGTGGCGAGCGCGTGCTCATCGTTGGGATCGCGAGCCCCGAAGGTGCCCTCATCGGGTTCCCAGTTCTGCACCGGGGCATCGTCGAACGCTGCCCCACCTGGTCGACAAGCCGCTGTGCTCGCTGCCCGGCCTGGCCCAGATCCCTCGCCTTGCTGTAAGAGTTCGGCAGTTTCGGTGTACTCGACCTCCTTGGAGAATCCGGTCCGACCCTAGCGGCCGACACAGGCTCTCTACTGCGAGCGACAGCAGGAAATCGCGCTGCCCTTTGCCAGTTCGACGAAATATCGCACCGAACTGTGAAAGTGGGGGCGTCGCCTCACATTCCGAAGGGCTGCGTTGTCGTACTGCCGAGACCAACACCAACGACTGCAAGAGAGACCTCTTCGATGAATGTGTTCTTGTGGATCGCGCAGGCGATCCTGGCCGCCCTGTTTGCCATGTCCGGGCTGGCGAAAGTCCTGCAGCCGAAGGACAAGCTGGCCGAACAGTATCTGTGGATGCAGGACTACTCTCAGGTGACTGTGTGGTTCATCGGTGTGGTGGAGGTGCTCGGCCCAATTGGGCTGATCGCACCTGCCGCGACCGGAATCGCACCGGTCTTGACACCGATCGCAGCGGTCGGGCTGGCGGTCATTGCGGTCCTGGCCGTGGGCGTCCACATCCGCCGCAAGGAGCCGGCCGGACTGCCGATGACCACCTTCCTGTTCGTGCTCGCCGCGCTCGTGGCCTGGGGTCGATTCGGCCCCTATAGTTGGTGACGCCCCAAGGGACGCCTGGTCTCGAGTAGTTCGAGACCGACAAGGGAGAGCACTGGTGTGGCGGGGGTCACGCGACGCTGGTGTGGCGGAGTGTTCGTCGGCGGGTCATCCGCCCTGCACGCCGAGTACACCTGCGGCTGGCACCGTGGGGTCATGAACGCTGAGCTGATCGTGTCGATCTCCGGGATCCGGGACACCACGCGGGACGCGGCAATCGAATTCGCGGCCGAGATGGACCGCCGCGATGTGCGCCTCTCGCTGCTGGTGGCGCCCCGGCTCAAGGGCGGGTACCGGTTGGTCGAGGATGCGGCGACGCAGTCCTGGCTGCGCGGGCGCCGGGCCCGCGGCGATGCGATCGTGCTGCACGGCTATGACCAGGCGGCCACCAAACGCCGCAGAGCCGAATTCGCCGCGCTGCCGCGGCACGAGGCGCGGCTGCGGCTCACCGCCGCGGATCGGGTGCTGGAACAGGTGGAACTGCGCACCCGGCTCTTCGCCGCCCCGCGCTGGGACGCCTCCGCCGGCGCGATCGAGGCGCTGCCGGAGGTCGGCTTCCGGCTCGCGCTCGGTCTGACCTCGATCCTGGATCTCGAACGGAATGTGGCGCAGAAGGCGCGCGTCTACGGCATCGGCGAGGGCTTCCGCGCCGAGCCGTGGTGGTGTCGCGCACTGGTGCTGGGCGCGGCCAGGACCGCGCGCCGCGGTGGTGTGCTGCGGCTGGCCGTTTCCGCCGCGCAACTGAGCCGCTCCGGTCCGCGTCAGGCCGTGCTCGATGCCGTGGATCTCGCGCTGTTCCACGGCGCGACCAGCGAGGTGTACCGCTGGGAGCCGTTCACCGCCGCCAGGGCGGCTTGATCGGCACAAGCCGTGTGGGGGGTGTGGTTGGCACCGCCGCACGAGGGGCGCCGCCGCCCGCAATGGCGTGACCGGGCGGCGGCGCGCGGCCCGATATGGGGCCACGCGTACCGGGTCAGCGGCTTTGCGGTTCGGTCGTGGTGGTCACGACTTCGGTTCTGCCGCAGCGTCTTCGATGGGATGTACGGTCGGTACGGCTGGGGTGGCGTTGTGGGTGAATCCGCCTGCCTCGGCGCGGGTGAGCGAGGTCGTCAGCGGATGCTTCGCCAATTGTTCGAGGCAGCGCACAATGTCCGCGAGCAGCAGATCCGCCATATCGTGGCTGAATCCGTGCCGGATCACCGCACGCATGACGGTTTCGTCCTGGCGGTCGGGGGATAGCGGGTACGCGGCGATCAGCCAGCCGCGGGTGCGGAGCCGATCGGAGAGGTCGTAGAGGTTGCAACCGGGGTCCCCGCGCAGCCGCCACGACACCGCGGTGATGCCATGATGCGGATTGCCGCCGTGGATTATCTCGAACTGCCCCAGCCGCGTCAGGCCGTCGGCGAGGTACTGGGCGACGTGGTAGATCGCCGACTGCAGCCGGGTGTAGCCGGTGCGCCCGAGGCGGATGAAGTGGTAGTACTGCGCGACCACCTGTCCGCCGGGACGGGAGAAGTTGAGATTGAAGGTGGGCATGCTGCCGCCGAGGTAGTCCACATCGAAGATCAGTTCCGCGGGCAGATCGGCGGCCTCGCGCCAGATCGCCCAGCCGGTGCCGAGCGGGGCCAGGCCGGTCTTGTGGCCGGAGGCATTGATCGACTTGACCCGCGGCAGGCGGAAATCCCAGATCAGATCGGGTGCGGTGAACGGTGCGAGGAAGCCGCCGCTGGCGGCGTCGACATGGATCGGAATATCCAGGCCGCTGACCGCCTGTAGCTGGTCGAGGGCCTTGCTGATCCCCGCGACATCTTCGAACAGTCCGGTAAAGGTCTGGCCGAAGGTCGGCACCACCATGATGGTCCGGTCGTCACAGTGCGCGGCCACATCGTCGGGATGCATGGTGAGCCGATCGCCGCGCAGCGGGATCTGGCGGATCTCCACATCGAAGTAGCGCGCGAATTTCTCCCAGCACACCTGCACCGGACCGCAGACGAAATTCGGCGTGCCGGTGCCGCCGCGCTTGTGCCAGCGGAACTTCGCGGCCAGGCCGCCGAGCATCGCGGCCTCACTGGATCCGGTGGTGGAGGTGCCGAGCGTGGTCGACGGATCGGGACAGTGCCACAGATCGGCCACCATCCGCACGCAGCGCCGCTCCAACTCCGCCGTCTGCGGGTACTCGTCCTTGTCGACGATGTTCTTGTCGACGGATTCGGCCATCAGCAGCAGCGCCTTGGGTTCGATCCAGGTAGTGCAGAAGGTCGCCAGGTTCATCCGGGAGACGCCGTCGAGCATGAGTTCGTCGTGCACGATCTCATAGGCGACGTCGGGGAGTAGCTCGGGACCCGGGAATCTGCTTTTGGGTGCGGTCCGGTCCAATGCAGGCATCGCGAATAGGTCGTCGGATTCCGGTTTAGCCGCCATCTTGCCTCCAGCGCACTCGCAGCAATTACCATCAAACGACTGCTACCAGTTCCATGGCGCTCGAAACTGGCTGTGTCACTTACGCATTCATCGAGACCATATTCAAGCTAGTTATTTGAACCTCGGCATTTGAACTATCAGCATGTCACAGAGCAAGTGATGTCCGCTGCGAAATCCAACATCGGCGACGGGGGCGCCGAGACGCCCTTCGTCATCCGGAGAAATTGAACGTTTTTGCTCGTGCTCGGGCGCGGGGACTCCGAGATGTGGAGCCAGCTTCGGGCAATCTGCGCAATCCACCGGAGTTGACGCTGAACCATTACGCGAGGCGGTGCTCGATTGATAGCTCCGGTGAGCAATTGGCGCAGGCGGGTCCGCCCGCCATGCGGCACGTCTGCGCGCACGGTTCTCGATTTGCTGGCAATTCCCGGGCACACCATCGCGTTGACGACCACGTGCGGCACCTATGACGCGGCGCGGGAATGCGCGTATCGGATCGGGTCGGCGTGTAAGAGTGGTGTCGGCGGTGGCATTTCGGCCGTCGTCCCGGATCGGTGCGGGGTTGCCCGGGGCCTGGCTGGCCGCGGCGGGCAATTCGGTTCGGGTGCGGGTTGCATCGAGAACTCCGCAGGCATGAGCGGATTCTCGGTGTTCTGAATGGTTTCGAACGACGATACGACCAAGTGAGGCGCTGGCATGACTTCCGACGATCCCCGTACCGCCGCCCTGCGCGCGCGGGTGGCCGCCCTGATGCCGCAGGCGAAAATCGATCTCACCCAACTGGTTTCGTTCAAATCGGTGGCCGATTCGCGGCAGTTTCCTGCCGAGGAATGCGACCGGACCGCGCAGTGGGTGGCCGATGTGTTCGCCGCGGCCGGACTGACAAAGGTGGGTCTGCACGAAACACCCGACGGCAGTAAGGCGGTTATCGCCTCGCGTCCCGCGCCCGAAGGCGCGCCGACGGTATTGCTGTACTGCCACTATGACGTTCAGCCGCCATTGGATGACGGTGCCTGGCGCACCCCGCCGTGGGAGCTGACCGAGAAGGACGGTCGCTGGTACGGGCGTGGCAGCGCGGACTGCAAGGGCAATATCGTGATGCACCTGACCGCGCTGCGCGCGCTCGGTGCGGATCTGCCGCTGGGCGTGACGCTGGTCGCCGAGGGCTCCGAGGAACAGGGCACCGGCGGACTGGAACGATTCGTCGAGGCCAATCCCGAGCTCCTGCGCGCCGATGCGATCCTGGTCTGCGACAGCGGGAATTTCGCCGTCGGGGTGCCGACCTTCACCGAGACATTGCGCGGCAGCGTCAATGTCATCGTCACCGTCGAAACCCTCGCGGGGGCGATGCATTCGGGCATGTTCGGCGGTCCCGCTCCGGATGCGCTCGCCGCCCTCATCCACCTGCTCGCATCGCTGCACGACGAGCACGGCAACACTACGGTCGCCGGTCTGCCCAATGATCAGCGCTGGCCGGGCGTGCAGTACCCGGAGAACCAATTCCGTACCGACGCTGGCGTACTCGGCGGCGTCGAACTCACCGGTGACGGCACCGTCGCCGATATGCTCTGGGCGCGTCCGGCTTTGACGGTGCTCGGCATCGATGCGCCGAACGTGGTCGGCTCATCGGCGGCCGTCCAGCCCGCCGCCCGCGCCCGCCTCAACCTGCGCATTCCCCCGGGCACCGATCCGAACCAGGCACTGAAACTGCTGACTGCACATCTGCACGCACATACCCCGTGGCGGGCCCAGCTCACCGTGGAGACCGAATCGATCGGCGCACCGTTCCGATCCGCGAGCGGCGGCCCCGCGCGCACCGCGATGGACGCCGCACTGAGCGCGTCCTACGGCAGGGCAACAACCACCCAGGGCCAGGGCGGCTCGATCCCCCTGTGCAACGTCTTCGCCGACACCTACCCCAACGCGGAGATCATGCTCCTCGGCGTCGAAGAACCGAAATGCCTCATCCACGCCCCCAACGAAAGCGTCGACCCCACCGAAATCGAACACATCGCCCTAGCCGAAGCCCTCTTCCTCACAACCTACGCCGAACAACACCCCTAACCCCCCGAGCTGGTCACTCGATCACCATGCACTCATGCGGGCACCTTCTCGACGTTTACCCGCATGAGCGTATGGTCATCAGATCGTCGGCCGCGGCGCGGAGGTCGGTGCCGGAGCCCGCCTCGACGGCGCGGTCCTGTTCGACGGCGCCCGCATCGAAGCCGGTGCCACCGATCCAGCTCTGGGGCTAGAGGTCCTTTTGGGTTTCGGGCGGGATGACAGTGAATTGTGTTTCGGTGGGGCGCATTTCGGATAGGCGGGTGAAGTAGATGGGTTGGGCGTCGGGGTGGATGATGCCGAAGTGGATGGGGAAGGCGGTGCGGGGGCTGACGGCGCGTAGGTAGTCGACGGCTTCGCTGATGCGCATCCATGGGGCGGAGGCGGGGATGGCGAGGACGCCGACCGGGACGGGGGGTACCCACAGGGAGTCGCCGGGGTGGACGAGTTGTGCGGGATCGTCCGGGGTGCCGAGTTGGAAGACGGTGTTATCGATGACCGGGATTTCCGGGTGGATCACGGCATGTCTGCCACCGCCTCCGGTGATCTGGAGGTCGCCGAGGGTGATCACGTTGCCCGCGTGTACCGGTTCCCATGGTTCTTCGCGCAGTTGTGCGGTCTGTGGATCGCTGAACAGGCGCGCGTTCGGATTGTTGTCGAGTAGCGCCTGGATCCGGTTCGGATCGATATGGTCGGGGTGCTGATGGGTCACCGCGATGGCGTCCAGGCCGGTAATGCCCTCGAAGCCGTGCGAGAAGGTACCCGGATCGAACAGCACCTTCTTGCCGTGCAACTCGACGAGGACGCAGGAGTGGCCGAAGTGGGCTATGCGCATGGGGCCATGCTATTTGACGCGACCCCGGCCGTAGCTCGGACAGCCTGGACAACTACGCTGCTCAGATAACCCCAACACCACCTGAGGAGCAACGCGTGGCACGAGTCGTGGTCGAGGTGATGCCGAAGGCCGAGATCCTGGATCCACAGGGGCAGGCCATCGCCGGTGCACTCCCGCGCCTGGGATTCGCCGGAGTGTCGGATGTGCGGCAGGGCAAGCGATTCGAACTCGATGTCGACGACAGTGTCAGCGACGCGGAGCTCGAACAGATCGCTGAGGCGCTGCTCGCCAACACCGTGATCGAGGACTGGAAGGTCGTGCGGGTCTCGGCATGAGCGAGCGTAGCGAGCGAACAATAGGCACAGCCGAGCGAATCAGGAACAAAGCCGCCCTTGCGGGCATGACGGAACCGAGCGTCAGCGAGGCGCAGTCATGACCGCTCGCATCGGAGTCATTACGTTTCCTGGCACGCTCGACGATGTCGACGCCGCCAGGGCAGTCAAACTGGCGGGCGCCGAGGCGGTCAGCCTGTGGCATGCCGATGCCGACCTGAAGCAGGTCGACGCGGTGGTCGTGCCCGGCGGCTTCTCCTATGGCGACTACCTGCGCGCCGGTGCCATCGCCCGGTTCGCGCCGGTGATGGGCGAGGTCGTCAAGGCCGCGGGCAAGGGTCTGCCGGTGCTCGGCATCTGCAATGGATTCCAGGTGCTGTGCGAAGCCGGTCTGCTGCCCGGCGCACTGACTCGCAATGAGGGCCTGCACTTCGTCTGCCGCGATGAATGGCTGCGCGTCGAATCCGCGAATACCGCGTGGACCTCGCGTTTCGAGCCCGGCGCCCAGATCCTCATCCCGATCAAGAACGCCGAGGGGCGCTACCAGGCCTCCGACCAGGTGCTCGACGAACTCGAGGGCGAGGGGCGGGTGGTATTCCGCTACGCCGGTGACAATCCGAACGGCTCGCAGCGCGATATCGCTGGCATCGCCTCGGCCGACGGCCGGATCGTCGGGTTGATGCCGCATCCGGAGCACGCCACCGAAGCGCTGACCGGTCCGAGCGATGACGGCCTCGGTCTGTTCCTTTCGGTGCTCGATACCCTGGTCGCCGCCTCTTAGATCCGACGCGAGCCGTCGGACGGTTCGGCGTGCTCGCCGCCCCGAACGGCGGCATCGCGTACCGATTCGATGTGAGTGACGGTCGGGCGGCTGGTGGCTGCGCGGCCGAGACTCGCACCTGCGCTCCGGCCGGTCGGCCGCGAACGATCGCTCGAAATGCTGCTCCGTGGTGGTTACCGCGTCAGGTGATCCGGGCGATGATGTCGAAATCGACGCCGTCGGCTACTGCGATATAGCCGTGCTGTTGGGCCTGGTTCCCGAGGAATCTCCTGGTGCCACCGGGTGTTTCGAGCAGTACGCCCGCATCGAGCGCCGCGTGCACCGCTGGCACATGTAGTGATCCGACCGTCTCGGCGATGGCGCGCAGCGTGTGGATCGCCTCGTAGCTCATATTGCTGAAGCTGGTCAGTGCGGGCGCGAAGGCGCCGTGTAGTCGGCGGTAGCGGGCCAGCCGGTCGCGTCCGTCGCTGGTGTGTGGGTCGACGAAGAAGCTCGATGCCACATAGAAGTTGTGATTGGCGTCGGGGCCGCCCGCCAGCAGTACGTTCTCGTCGGCGGCCGGGCTGATGCGCAGCAGCGTATCGGCACGCCCGGTCGCGGCGAACTGCCTATTGAAGCGGGAAACGTCCGCGCCGACCATCAGAATGATGACGGCATCGGCTTCGTCCAGCGCGGGATGGCGCAGGAAGTCGCCGAAATCCGGTGCGCCGAGCGGCACGAACCGCTCCAGCACGATGGCACTCGGATCGGGCAGACTGCGGCGCACCGCCTTTGCCGATTCGCGCGGCCAGATGTAGTCGTTGCCGATGATCGCCCAGCGCCGCACGCCGTATTCGCGCGCCAGCCAGTGCACCGCGGGCAGGGTCTGACCTGCCGGATGTTCCCCGAGCATCAGCACCCCGGGGCGCTCATTGGTGAGGCCCTCATGTCCGGTCGCGAACAGATACGGCACCCGGCTGGCATTGGCGCGTGCCACCGCCAGCCGCACCGCGGAGGTATGCCAGCCGGTGATCGCATGCACCATTCCGGTGGCTAGCAGCGCCGAAACCTCGTCGGCGACTTCGCGCGGATTCCGGCCGCCATCGATATTCGTAGTACGAATTTCGCGGCCGAGAAATCCTGCGCCAGTATTGATCTCATCGACGGCCAGGGAAATCGCGGCATCGCATGACGCGGCGACGATACCGCCCGGTCCCTGCATCGGAACTATGTTCAGTATCTCGATCGTGCCGTCTGGGCCCTCGCCGAACGCTGACATTCGGTACTCTTCTTCTGGTTCGAGCGAAATTCATGGCAGGCAGGAAATAATGACGACCATTGTAAGCGGATATTCCACGCTGCATGGTGCGCTGCGTGCCGCGGAACGGCGTTGGCTGGACCACCTCGACGCCGCCCTGTGTGCCAGGCAACTCACGGCCGATCAGTGGTCGATGCTGTCGAATCTGTCCACCGAGTTCGGGGTCACCATGAGTGAGCTCGCGGCCAGGTCACAGCTACCGCCGTCGTCGGCGACCAGACATGCCGACGCCCTCGCCGAACGCGGTCTGATCTTCCGGGTCGCCGCCGAGGACGACCGCCGCCGCATCCTAATCGGCCTGAGTCGGCTCGGTTCGGATCTGGTCGATTCGGTGCGGGCCGAAGAGATGCGCGCCGAGCAGCAGCTGCGCTCGCGTATCGGTGCGCGCCGTTATGCCGAGCTGATGCGTTTACTCGAACTCGTTTCCGCCGAGTAGTTCTCGGAGTAAGGTCAGCCTTAATCGTCGGATGAATAATCCGGTGAAACGTTCCGAGCGCTCGGTTCCGTATGTATGTTCGAGCGGAATGTCGTTCCTTCGGTTGAGTTCTGGAATTAGTCCGATGCGATCCTCGAACTCGGCACCGGATGCGGGCCGCATTGTGCTGCCCTGGATATTCGACCATGGGAGTAGTACTCCACCGCGACAGTGATCCCGTGTGTCACGGCCAGGGTCTTCGCCGGGGCATGCGGCAGCATGAGGTTGGGGCCCTGTTGTCGGGGGACGATTGGAACGAGGAGCATCCACCGCATCACACGCCGTGCCGATCGAAGATCGTGCGGCTCTATCGCGCTCGCGGCTGACACGCGACCGTGCGACCCGGGCAGGGGCGCCTATGTCCGCAACGGCCCCAAGGGAATTCAGCCCTTGCCGATCGTCGGCGAGGACGAAAGGTATGGCGCGATTGCGTGTGAACGGGCGGAGCTCGTTGTGCGGCTGCAGAATCAGCGCGCTCGAGCGGCGGTGCAGCACGGCGACGGCGACCGCGCGGGATTCGCTACGAGGCGTAGGAGCGGATCCGGGACGGGAATCGAGTCGATCGGTTCCGGGGTTCTCCTCGGCGTCTGCTTAGGATCGCAGGCATGCCCGTTTCCGCTACCGCTGCCACGGCCGCCGGTCTGTGTACCTTCATCGATGACTCGCCCTCGCCCTTCCATGTCTGTCGGACGGTCGCGCGGGAGCTGGAGGCGCATGGCTTCACCCCGCTCGCGGAATCGGAGCCGTGGCCAACGGACGGGCCGAGCCGACACTACGTCGTGCGCGGCGGTTCGCTGGTCGCCTGGGCGACGGCCGATGCGTCCGGGGTGACGCCGTTCCGGGTGGTCGGCGCGCATACCGACAGCCCGAATCTGCGGGTGAAGCAGCATCCGGATCTGGCATCGGTCGGCTGGCAGCTGGTCGGGTTGGAACCCTATGGCGGCGCCTGGCTGAACTCATGGCTGGACCGCGAGCTCGGCATCTCGGGGCGGCTCAGCGTGCGCGATGGAAATGCGGTGCGCGACAGCCTGGTTCGCATCGATGAACCGATCCTGCGGGTGCCGCAGCTCGCGATCCACCTCTCCGAGGATCGTCGCGGCGTCACCCTGGATCCGCAGCGCCACGTCAACGCGATCTGGGGTATCGGCGCGCAGCCGCGCTCGTTCCTGGAATTCGTCGCCGAACGCGCGCAGGTCGATCCCGCCGACGTGCTCGGCTGGGAGCTGATGACCCATGACCTGGCGCCGAGCCGTCTGGTCGGACGTGACGGCGATCTGGTGAGCGCACCGCGCCTGGACAATCAGGGCACCTGCTACGCGGGTCTGCACGCCTTCCTCGCGGCGATCGCGGAACCCGGCGCGGCCATTCCGGTGCTGGCGATGTTCGACCACGAGGAGGTCGGCAGCCAATCCGATCGGGGCGCGCAGTCCGATCTGCTGCCGACGGTGCTGGAGCGCATTGTGCTCTCGCGTGGCGGCGGTCGCGCCGAATTTCTGGCCGCCCTGGCCGGATCCGTCTGTGCCTCCGGCGATATGGCGCATGCCACGCACCCCAACTACCCGGACCGGCACGAGCCCGCGCACCGCATCGAGGTCAATGGTGGTCCGGTGCTCAAGGTCAACCAGAACCTGCGCTACGCCACCGACGCGACCGGCGCTGGCGCATTCGCATTGGCCTGCGCACAGGCGAATGTGCCCCTGCAGCGCTACGTGCACCGCGCCGATCTGCCGTGCGGTTCGACGATCGGTCCGATGACCGCGGCCCGCACCGGCATGCCGACCGTCGATGTCGGGGCACCCCAGCTGGCAATGCATTCGGCGCGGGAACTGATGGGCGCAGCGGATGTTGCGGCCTATGCCGCCGCCCTTGCCGCCTTCCTGACCCCCGCGCCGGTCGGCCGGTAGTTCATTCGGCCTACCAGCTGCCGGAAGTCGTTCGATGCAAGCATGCGCGAAGCCGACAATGGCTGCCGCGAAGGTGACAGTGTTCGATGGCCCGCCCCGATTGGTCGTACGGCGCGGGTGCCGCCGCTAGGCGTCGACCGTCTCCCGGCTGTCCGCGGTGCTCGGGTGGTATTTCGCGACCGCGATGATGAACACCATGAGCGTCGCCCAGACGTAACTGCTGCCGATGATCTGCTGCCACCAGGCCCAGCCGAGTTCGAGGTCCTTCGAATGCGGTAGCAGCCATTGCGGGCCGATCAGGAACAGCAGGGTGAAGGCGGCGACGGTGCCGATGAACCACCGGTTGCGGGTGCCGCGGGCGATGGCGTCGGCGGCGACGAGCAGGGCGGGGGCGATCCACACCCAGTGATGCGACCAGGAGACCGGCGAGACCAGCAGCACCGCGGCCGCGTTGACCATCAGTGCGGCCACCTGCTGGTCGGCGCGGATCAGCCGGTGCATCCACACCGCCGCGAGGGCGATCGCGATCAGCGACACCGTGATCCAGATGAGCGTCGCCAGCGAATCGGAGACGCCCAGGCGGAAGGCCATCCCCTTGATGGACTGATTGCCCGCGAAGTAGGGCGGGCCGATGCGGCCGGTATCGAACAGCGTGTGGAACCAGTATTCGGCCGAATCACTGGGGAATAGCAGGAATCCGAGTCCGATCGCCGCGACCGCGGACACGATCAGCGTGCCCGCCGCCTTCCAATCCCGGCGCAGCAGGAAGTACAGCAGATATCCGGCCGGGATCAATTTCACCGACACCGCGATCCCGATCAGCATGCCGCGCGGCCAGATCGGTTTGCGGACAAGGCAATCCATGGTGATCGCGGCCATCAGCACCAGATTGATCTGACCGAAGCCGAAGGTCGCCCGAGTCGGTTCGAACATCTGCGTCACCGCGACCGCGCCGATGACAAGCGCCAGCATGGTCTGCCGCTCGAGGGTCGGGCGCAGGCGCGTGAGCACCAGCCACAGCGTGATGCCGAGGCTGAGCACCGAGGTGGCGGTCACCAGCACCTCGGCCAGCACCAGCGGCATCAGCGCGAGCGGTGCGAAGAACAGGGCGGCCAGCGGGGGATAGGTGAACGGCAGTCCGATCCCCTCGACCGGCGGCATCGGACCGTACAACTCGCCATCGTCGAGCCAGACCCGAGCACCGTTGCGATAGACCTGCAGATCGATGTACCCGCTCCACCAGTGCACCAGTAGCGAGACGGCGGCCGAGATGACGAACAGGCCCACGGCGATCAGCAGCCAGCGCACCTGCGGGTTCGACATCGATAGACGCGGCGAGCGGTCCGAGCCGGATTCGAGTCGGATGTTCGGCGTGGTGACGGGCTGCTCCGCCGGATCCGCAACCCCCGATCGATCGTTCACGGCCAAAGCGTAGCGGTCGCGACGTCGCGCAATGCGTGGCGACCCTAGGCATTCGTGCCGATCTACAGCATGTTCCGCATCACATTCGGTGCCCTCGAATTCGGTTCGGGCGCGCGCAAAACCCGGCGATCCGGGCGACGTGTCGATGCGACCGGCTGCCCACGAAGTGCCACAGCTAAACTTCAAGGCGAATCCCCAGCTTCGCGCTCCGGCCCGAAAGGACCCTGGTACTCCGTGACTCCGCAGGTCGACACCGTCAGCGCAGCCGCAGCGACTCCCGATGCCCCGCAGCCGTACAAGGAGCTCGGTCTCAAGGACGACGAGTACGCGCGGATCAAGGAAATCCTCGGCCGTCGGCCCACCGACGCCGAACTGGCCATGTACTCGGTGATGTGGAGCGAACACTGCTCCTACAAGTCCTCGAAGGTGCATCTGCGCTACTTCGGTGAGACCACCACCGAGGAGATGAAATCCTCGATGCTGGCCGGCATCGGTGAGAACGCGGGTGTCGTCGATGTCGGCGACGGCTGGGCGGTCACCTTCAAGGTGGAAAGCCACAACCACCCCTCCTACGTGGAGCCGTATCAGGGCGCGGCCACCGGTGTCGGCGGCATCGTGCGCGACATCATGGCCATGGGCGCGCGGCCCATCGCGGTCATGGATCAGCTGCGCTTCGGTGCGGCGGAGGCGCCCGATACCCGACGCGTTGTCGACGGCGTGGTGCGCGGTGTCGGCGGCTACGGGAACTCGCTCGGGCTGCCGAATGTGGGCGGCGAGACCGTCTTCGACGCCTCATATCAGGGCAATCCACTGGTTAACGCGCTGTGCGCGGGCGTGATGCGGGTCGAGGATCTGCATCTGGCCTTCGCCTCGGGTACCGGCAACAAGATCATTCTGTTCGGTGCGCGCACCGGTCTCGACGGCATCGGCGGTGTTTCGGTGCTGGCCTCGGACACCTTCTCCGGTGACGAATCCGGTACCGGCCGCAAGAAACTGCCGAGTGTGCAGGTCGGCGACCCGTTCGCCGAGAAGGTGCTCATCGAGTGCTGTCTCGAGCTGTACGCAGCCAAGCTGGTGGTCGGCATCCAGGACCTCGGCGGTGCCGGATTGTCCTGCGCCACTTCCGAACTCGCGGCCGCTGGCGACGGCGGCATGCATATCGATCTGACCAAGGTGCCGGTGCGCGCCAAGGGGATGACCCCGGCCGAGGTGCTCTCCAGCGAATCGCAGGAACGCATGTGCGCGGTCGTCACGCCGGAGAACGTGGACGCATTCATGGCCGTCTGCCACAAGTGGGATGTGCTGGCCACGGTCATCGGTGAGGTCACCGATGGCGACCGGCTGGTGATCAGTTGGCACGGCGAGACCGTCGTCGATGTGCCGCCGCGCACCGTCGCGCACCAGGGCCCGGTGTACGAGCGCCCGGTACAGCGGCCGGACTTCCAGGACGCGCTGATCACCGACACCCCGGACACCCTGCCCCGGCCGAAGACCCCGGAGGAATTGCGCGGCACCGTGCTGCAGATGATCGCCAGCCCGCAGCTGTGCAGCCGCCGCTGGATCACCGAACAGTACGACCGCTACGTCCGCGGCAACACCGTGCTCGCCGAACACGCCGATGCCGGTGTCATCCGCATCGATGAGAAGACCGGCCGCGGTATCGCACTGGCCACCGACGCATCGGGCCGCTACACCAAGCTGGATCCGTACACCGGCGCACAGCTCGCGCTGGCCGAGGCCTACCGCAATGTGGCCACCACCGGTGCCACGCCGAAGGCCGTCACCAACTGCCTCAACTTCGGCTCCCCCGAGGATCCGGGCGTGATGTGGCAGTTCCAGCAGGCCGTGCGCGGCCTCGCGGACGGCTGTGTGGCCCTTGGCATTCCGGTCACCGGCGGCAATGTCAGCTTCTACAACCAGACCGGTCAGGACGCAATCCTGCCGACCCCGGTGGTCGGCGTGCTCGGCGTCATCGACGATGTGCACCGGCGCATTCCGACCGGCCTCGGCCTCGAGCCGGGCGAGACGCTGATCCTGCTCGGCGAGACCGCCGACGAATTCGGCGGCTCGATCTGGTCGCAGGTCGCCCACGACCACCTCGGCGGTGTGCCGCCCAAGGTCGACTTCGCCCGCGAACAGCTGCTCGCCGAGGTGCTGACCGCTGGGTCGCGCGACGGCATGATCAGTGCGGCGCACGACCTTTCGGAGGGCGGCCTGATCCAGACCGTGGTCGAGGCCGCGCTCGCGGGTGAAACCGGTTGCCGCATCCTGCTGCCGGAGGGTTCGGATCCGTTCGTGCAGTTGTTCTCCGAATCGGCGGGCCGGGTGCTCGTCGCCGTGCCGCGCTCGGAGGAGACCCGCTTCACCAAGATGTGCACCGCGCGCGAATTGCCGTGGGTGCGTATCGGTGTGGTCGATCAGGGTTCGGATGCCGTTGAGGTGCAGGGGCAGTTCTCGATCACCCTGGACGAATTGCGCGAGGCGCACGAGGGCACGCTGCCGAAGCTGTTCGGAGCCAGTGCCGTTTGAGCGCGCCGGAGGCTGGTGAGGTCTCGGTAGCCCTACGCGACGGCGTCGGCAGGATTGTCGGCGCCGTCGAGCGCTTTTTCCACCCGAACTACGTCGGGATCATCGTGGCCACGGTGTTCTTCGGCTGGTCGCTGACACCCTCTCTGCTGCCGCGTGATTGGCTGTTCGAGGGGCTGGTCAGCGGTATCAACGCGGCCATCGGCTATGGCGTTGGCTGTTTGTTCGAGTGGGTGTATCGCAAATGGATACGCAAGCCCTTGCGTCGCAAGCTCGCTCAGCTGCCCACATCCGTCACGCGACAGTGGGCGCGGCGGCCGAAGTGGCTCTCGGGTGCGGTCAAGACCACGATCGTGCTGGCCTGCCTCGGCGTCGGGGTGTTTCTGCTGGTCGAGTCGGCCCGGTGGCAGCGCGAAATCACCGCGCTCATGGCCATGGAACCGATCACGACCTCCAGCTTTCTGCGCACCGGTGCGTTGAGTGCAGTGGTCGGTGCGATAGCCATCGGCGTATTTCGCGCCCTGCGCAGGATCGTCCGTGCGATCGCGTTCGAATTGATCCGGCGCGCTCACTTTCCGCGCCAGCTGGCCGTACCGACCGGCGTGCTCATTGTGGTCGTCGCGGCGGTGCTGCTGTTCAACGGCGTACTCACCAAGGTCTTTTTCGATGTGGCGAATTCGGCCTTCAGCGTGCGCAACGGGCACACCTCGCCGAATGCCGTACAGCCGCAACTGCCCGAGCGTTCCGGCAGTCCGAATTCGTTGGCGGCCTGGGACACCCTCGGCTCCGAGGGCCGCTGGTTCGTCTCGTTCGTGCCGACCGCCGCGGAGATCAGCCAGGTCACCGGAAAGCCAGCGCGCGAGCCGATTCGGGTCTACGCCGGTCTGGAGTCGGCCGACGGTCCGCAGGCGCAGGCCGAGTTGGTTGCGGCGGAATTGGAGCGCACCGGCGCGTTCGAGCGCAAGGTGCTGGTGGTGGTGACGACGACGGGCACCGGCTGGGTCGATTCGACCAGTGCCGAATCCATCGAGCTCATGTACGGCGGCGATACCGCGATCGCCGCGACCCAGTATTCGTATCTGCCCAGTGTGCTGTCGTTCCTGTCGGATAAGGACAAGGCCACCCGGATGGGAAAGCTGGTCTTCGACAAGATCTATGAGCACTGGTCGGCGCGGCCGGAAGGGGAACGGCCGAAATTGCTCGTCTATGGCGAAAGCCTGGGCTCACAGGGCTCCGAGGGCGCGTTCGCCGGCCTGGCCGATATTCGCTCGCGCACCGATGGCGTGCTGTGGGTGGGGCCGCCGAATTCCAACCGGCTGTGGAGCGAAGTCACCGCCCGGCGCGATCCCGGCACCCCGGAGATCCTGCCGACCTATGCCGACGGACTGGTGGTGCGCTTCGCCGACGGCCGCGGGGACCTGTGGAAGCCTGGGGATACCTGGCTGCCGCCCCGGATCGCCTATCTGCAGCACGCCTCCGATCCGGTGGTCTGGTGGTCGCCGGATCTGCTTTTCGCCGAACCGGATTGGCTGCGCGAGCCGCGCGGTCCCGATGTGTCGTCGCGGATGGCGTGGTATCCGATCGTCACGTTCTGGCAGGTCGCCGCGGATCTGCCCAATGCGCAGCGGGTCAGCGACGGACATGGACACAACTACGGCAATCTGGTGCTCGACGGGTGGGCCGCGATCGCGCAGCCACCGGATTGGTCGGCCGATGTGGTGGATCGGATCCGGGACTATCTGGCGATCTCCGCGGCCCGCGAGCGCCAACTGAAATAGCTTTCCACCTGGGCCGATGGGTGCTCCGCAGGCTACGCACCCGGTGGGCTCGAACCCCTCGTCGCCGGGCTCGCCCGGGTGCATGTCCTCAGCCGACGGATTTGAACGGATCGTGTTCCGCAATCAGTTTCTCCATCCGCGCCTCGTCCAAGCGGCGGCTGATGGTCGCCGCCTCCTGTTGGTCGCGAACCACCTTCGCCAGCGTGAAGGTGCTCGACACCAGGAACAGCACGGACATGCCGAGGAAGCCGCGCTGCGCGATATCCAATGGGAGATAGCAGATGCCGACACCGGTGCCGAAGAAGCTGACGCCGAACGCGATCACGGCTTGCGCGAGAAAGGTCGAGGTGGTTTTCGGCTGGGCATTGGGAGTGCTCATGGGTACCGAGTCTGCGGATTCGGCGTGCGATGCAACCGCGTACAACTACTCGAGCGGGGTGGGTAGTTGCCGGAGATCGCGGTAAGTGTCACTGCCGCAGGATGATTCGCGGATCGAATCGGTCTGTGGCGCAAGAGCGGGGCGACCGACGGCACTGTGATCTGTGGCCAGTGATACCGGGTTGCGCTCCGGCAACGTTCCCCGCTGACCGAAATGTACCCGCATACTGTTCCTGTGAAGATCGCTACGGACCCGTTGCCGCCCGTGCCCGATCCCGACCGCCACGATCTGGGCATCGCGCCGTCTCGCTGACCGATGCTCGAATCCGACACCACCCTGGCGAAGCTGCGTGCGCGCGGCATCGTGGTGGTGCGGCGGGCCGAGGACATTATCGATCTCAACTATGTCGGACTGGTCTTCGCGACCATCTTCTTCGCGCTGTCGGTGACACCGTCGCTGGTACCGCGCGACTGGCTGTTCCAGGGTCTGATCAGCGGCATCAATGCCGCGCTCGGTTACGGCCTCGGCTGTGTGCTGGAGTGGCTGTTCCGCATCTGGGCCCGGCCGCGGCTGGCCGAGCTGCTGCGCGGTCGGATCGCGCCGCCGCCGACCTGGGTGCGCTATGCGGTGAAATCCGCCATCCTGTTCACCGCCGCCGTCACCGCGGCGTTCATGCTGGTGCAGTCGGCCCGCTGGCAGCGCGAGATCACCGCGCTGATGGGTATGGAGGGCACCACCACCCCGGCCTATCTGCGCACCGGATTGCTCAGCATCGCGGTGGGTGCCGGGGTGGTCGCGGCCTATCGGACGTTGCGCGAGATCATCCGGTTCCTGGCCTGCCAGCTCAATCGCTGGGTGCGGGTGCCGCGCGAGCTGGCGCCATCGGCCGGATTTCTGGTTCTGGTGATCCTGACCGTCACCGTGTTCAACGGTGTGGCCTCGCGTGCCTTCTTCGCGGTGGCGAACTCGGCGTTCAGTGTGCAGAACGATCACACCTCGCCCAATGCGATCCAGCCGGTGCAGCCCGAGCGGTCGGGCAGTCCGGCATCGCTGGCGAAATGGGATTCGCTCGGATTCGAGGGTCGCTGGTTCGTCTCGCACGGTCCCTCCGCCGCCAGGATCACCTCGATCACCGGTAGGCCCGCGCGCGAGCCGATCCGGGCCTACGTGGGGCTGGAGTCGGCGCAGAGCGGTGCGGCGCGGGCCGAACTGGCGGTCTCCGAACTGGAGCGCACGGGTGCCTTCGACCGGAAGGTGCTGGTGGTGGTCACCACCACCGGTACCGGCTGGGTGAATTCCATGGCGGCCGGTGCCATCGAGTACATGTACGGCGGCGATACCGCCATCGTGGCCTCGCAGTATTCGTATCTTCCCAGTGTGCTGTCGTTTCTCGCCGACCGCGGCAAGGCGACGGATGCGGGTAAGCAGCTGTTCGACGCGGTGTACGAGCATTGGTCGGCGCGGCCGGAGAAAGCGCGGCCGAAGTTGCTCGTCTACGGCGAGAGTCTCGGTTCGCAGGGGTCGGAGGCGGCCTTCGACGGACTCGCCGATCTGCGGTCGAAGGTCGACGGTGCGCTGTGGGTCGGGCCGCCGAATTCGAATCGACTGTGGGAGCAGTTCGTTTCACGCCGCGATCCCGGTTCGCGGGAGGTCGAGCCGCTCTACGCCGACGGTCTGGTGGTCCGATTCGCCTCCGACAGGGCCGATCTGGCGCGGCCATCGACCGAATGGCGCGCCCCGCGCATCGCCTATCTGCAACACGCATCCGATCCGATCGTCTGGTGGTCCTCGGATCTGATCTTCTCCCAACCGGATTGGCTCTCCGAATCACGCGGCTCGGATGTCTCCTCCCAGATGCGCTGGTGGCCGTTCGTCACCTTCTGGCAGGTGACCTGCGATCTGTCCAATGCCCAGGGCGTCACGGACGGGCACGGGCATCGGTACGGCAGTCTGGTGCTCGATGGCTGGATCGCCGTTGCCGCACCGCCGGATTGGACCGTGGAACTGTCCGACAAGATCCGGACGCAGCTAGAGGCTGCCGAGGACTACGAGCGCGAGATCAAATGACGCTATTCGGCCGGATCGCGAAAATCGCTGTTGCCGCGGGCATTCCGTTGGCATGGAGCAATTGGGTGCTGCCGCGGCTGAACCTGGAGCTGCGCGGCCGCACCGCCGCCAATGCCGGATTCGCGACCGGCTACGCACTGGTGTTCGGCGGCCGACCGAACTGGTTGTCCGCGCGTGGCCTCGGCTACGGACTCGCCTCGGCGGGTGTGGTCGCCGCCGGTTACGGTGCGGCCGTTGCCATTCCGGCGGTTCGCGAGCGCCTCGGCGGATTCGCCGACCGCGCCCCGGACATCCCGCTCGATGAGTGGGTCGCGGTACACATCCCGATCGGAACCGTCTACAGCGAGGAACTCATCTTTCGCGCGACACTGAATCCGTTGCTGGACAATGTATTCGGGTCGTGTGGTGGTGCATTGGTCGGAGCAGCCACCTTCGGCCTCTGGCACGTCCGGCCCGCCCGCGCCGCGGGCGACAACGTTGCCGCAACGATTGCCGCAACCGCAGCTGGTGGCCTCGTGTTCGACTTGCTGCGCCGCCGAACGGACAGTGCCATCGCCCCCGCGCTGCTGCACTTCGCCCTGAACGTCGGTGGTGCACTCGCGCCGCACCTCGCCGCGGCTCGTTCGCCGAGTAGCTGACAGACGGCAGCCGAGCACGCTGCCGCCGCACCGCTCCGGCGCCAGCCGCTGTCACGTAGGGCTGGTCAGTAAGCGTGCGACGGACAACCCTGCCGCACATCACACCGATTCGCCGCCGACGGAAATGCGCGACAGCCCGCCGCATCGGCGCCGTCGGAGCCCCGCAGTAGTCTCGGCGTCGTGGCAGGACGAGCAAAGGTGGATCCAGCGGAACTGCGAGCGGCGGTCGAGGCGGTCAGCGCCTGGCTGCGCGACGATTCGACGCCAGCACCCGCCAGATCCGAACTGGCCGCCGCGGTCCGCACCACCGCCCGCACCCTTGCCGCCTCCGCACCCGGCCATTCCGTGGAGGTCCGTGTCCCACCTTTTGTGGCGGTCCAATGCATCGAGGGACCGCGGCACACCAGGGGCACTCCGCCGAATGTCGTCGAGACCGACCCGCGCACCTGGCTCCTGCTTGCCACCGGCCTGCTCGACTTCGACGCCGCGGTGGCAGCGGGCACGGTCGACGCCTCCGGCAGCCGAGCCGCCGAAGTCGCCCATTGGCTCCCCATCGCCCGCTTCACCGCCGAATAACGATCGTGATCCGGTAGCCGCGAGAACCGTACCGCCCGTTATGAACTGGTGGTCGGAAGTTCAGGCCCTCGACAACCATGCGGACGAGGATTGGCTCTGGCGGACGCACAGCTAACCGCTCGGCTAAATGGGGGCCACCATGGACAACGCGATCACCGATCACGGCGACCAATCGCACAAGTACACGATGCGCATCAGCCGCTTGACGATCGATAAGCTCGGCATTCGGCTCTACGACCGTGTCTCCGCGGTACTCGCCGAACTCATCGCCAACTCCTACGACGCCGATGCCACCAGGGTCGAAGTTGCGTTGCCGTGGGGTGTCACGCTCGCGGGCACCATCCACTCCGCCGACCATGAGCCGTATCGAATTATGGTGCGCGACAACGGACATGGCATGACATCCGCGGAGATCAACGCCCACTATCTGATGGTCGGCTCGGATCGGCGAGTGCGCGTCGGCAGCGATCTGTCGCGGCGGCTGGAACGACCGGTCATGGGTCGCAAGGGCATCGGAAAACTCGCGCCATTCGGCATCTGCCGAACCATCGAGGTGGTGTCGGTGGGCGGTACGGATGTCGAGCGCACCGAAAAGGGTTGGCCGGTAGCGAATATCGTAATGAACCTCGACGAAATGCTCTCCGATACCGAACGCGACTACCATCCGCGTCCCGGACCGCGGGACGGCGCATTCAGCACCGAGCGGGGCACCACGGTCATCCTGCGCGACTTTCTGCGCAAGCGGGTCGGCTCGGGTCCCGAATTGAGTCGGCAACTGGCCGCACGCTTCGGCTTGGAGCGCGCCGACTGGCAGGTGGAGGTGCACAACAGCATTGCCGAACGCGGCGCGGCGCAGAAGTTCGTGCTGCGTGATCTGCCCGTCGATGTGATGGAGGAGACCAGGATCGATGTCGCGAAAAGGCCGGTGTGGATCGGCGACCGCTTCCTGCCGGTAACCGGTTGGGCGGCCTACTCCAAACACCCGTATCGCGATGAGGCCATGGCCGGTGTGCGGATCTACGCGCGCGGCAAACTGGTCGCACAGACCCGCGACTTCGGCATTCCGGCGGGTTTTACCGGGGAATTCAAATTGCGTTCCTACCTGGTCGGCGCGGTGCATGTGAACTGGCTGGACGATGAGGAGGACCTGGTCCGCTCGGACCGCCAGGACATTATCTGGAATTCCGAACGCGGTGAGGCACTTTCGGTCTGGGGCCGCAATCTCGTGCGCGAACTCGGGCGGCTGGGGGAAAGTTCGGTCAAGCGCCGAGTGTGGGAGGAATTCGTCGAGAAGTCCGGCATTCAGGCAACCCTGCAGTCGATCGCGCCGCAGGACCGGATGTTTCGCGAGTCGGTGATGGATGCCGCCCGGATCCTGGTGAACAACAAGGATCGTGCCGCGCTGGAGGATCCGAGCCATATCGACAGCATTGTCCGGCTCGCCCTCTCGCTCGGCCCGCAGCGCAGCCTGCTGGAAACGCTGAAGGAGGTTGCCGAGGACACCGATAACCGACTCGATGTCGTTGTCGCCCTGTTCGAGACCGCGCGGGTGGCCGAGGTGTATTCCCTGGGCCAGATCGCCTCCGAGCGGGTGGCCGTGGTCGATCGACTGCAGAGCCTCGTCGATGACCGCCGGTCACTGGAGCGACCCTTTCAGGAGTTGATCGAGCGGGCGCCCTGGCTGCTGGCACCCGAGTGGACACCGCTGGGGATGAACGAATCGCTGAAGCGGGTCCGTGCCAGCTTCGAACGGTGGTACAAGCAGAAATTCGGCGCGGTCCTGGTCACCACCGCAATCGGCAGCGAGAAGCGGGAGCCGGATTTCGTACTTCTGCACGATGCGGGCGAGCTGTGGATCGTCGAGATCAAGCGGATGGATTACCACCTCACCGATGAGGAATACAACCGCGCGATCAACTATCTCTACGCGCTCGACACCTTCCTCGATGAAAATCCGCGCATCGGTGAGCAATTCCCGCGCCGTCGACTCACCTTCATTGTCGACCATATCGATAAGCTTCGGCCCGCCTCGCTGTCCTCGCTGCTCAGCGACCACCGCGTCGATCGGCGAACCTGGCGCGAACTACTCGACTCCACGCTGCGCGCGCACCGCGACTTCCTGGATCGCGTCTACGCCATGCGTCTTGGCGAACAATCCGAATCCGAGGATGCGGGTGCAAGTGCTGGCTAGCGCGAACAGGTCAGACAACCAGGTGGCGCGGTCGAGTGAGGCGGTCGAGTAGGGCGGCTTTGATGGCCGGGCGGGAACCGAAGACCAAGGTGAAGGTCGCCTCGCGCAGGGAGCGTTCGGCGCGATTGCCGCCCGTGACCGCCGCGCTGCCGGTGGCGGTGACCAGGGCGGTGGCGGTGCGTACCGCGAGTTCGGAGGCGCGGGCGCGGGCCAGGTAGACATCCGACTGTCCGGTGAGCGCATCGTCGAGTTCGGTTCGGATGCGGGCGGATTCGGCGGCCAGCGCGGTGGTGTCGACGCCGAGGCGGGCGAGTTCGCCGAGGCAGCGCCGCACGACACCGAGGGCGAGTGCGCCATTGCGCCATGCGGCCAGGATGAAGGTGGCGTGGAAGTTGCGCAGCGGAATTCGGTTCTCCACCGCGGAATCGGGAACCAGCACACCGTCGAAGGTCAGCGAAACGGTCTTGCTCGCATCGGCGGCGACGAGCGGGAGCGGGGTGGCGTGCAATGCGGGTCCCGGTTCGGCGGGTACCAGCACGCTGATCAGCGAACCCGCATCGTCCGCATCGCGCGCCATTACGCCGAGGACGTCCACCAGGCCCCACCCGGTGACAAAGGCCGCGGTGCCGTTGAGCAGATAGCCGCCGTCGACGCGCCGGGCGATCAATCCCGGTTCATCGTTGGCGCCAGCGTAACTCACCCCCGAGCGCACCCGCCCGCGCCGCAAATCCTCGGTAAGTCGTTCCCGCAGTTCGAGATTCGGTGAGTTGGCGACCCGGCGCGCGACCCCGAGATGCTGCGCCCAGACGAAGGTGGTCGCCAGGCATCCGGCCACCAGGACCTCGCCGGCCGTGGTGAAGGTGGCGATATCCATATCGTCGGCCATGGTCGCGCCGTAGAACCCGTATTCGGCGAGTAGGTCGAAATGTGTGCGCGGAATCTCTCCGCTGCGGTCGACGGCGTCGGCCTGTGGTGCGAATACCTCATCGGCCAGATACTGCGCGTGTTCGATCCACGAATTCACAACACCATCTTCGTGCATCCCACCGATTGGCGTAATCCGGCCTCAGCGGCGGGCCGGATCGCGCCGATGCAGGCCCTTGTAGTCGTAGTACCGCGTGATGAAGGTGCCGAGCACCAGCCCGATCGTGAGCCCGATCACCGACATCCACACCCCGCGCGACAGCCCCGCCGAGAAGTTCGCGTCGAAGTAGAGAATGGCGCGCACACCCACGAAGACCTGGTGCATCGGCTCGAATTTCGCCAGCCAGCCCAGATATTTGGGTGTCGCTTCGATCGGCACGGTGCCGCCGGAGGAGGGCAGGCCGAGGATGATGAACAGGATCAGATTGACCAGCAGTCCGGCCGAACCGAGCGCTGCCAGCACCGACAGCCCGGTGATCCCGACCGCGATGATGGCCAGCGCGCTGTAGAGGAACAGGGTGAGCGGATGGTCGATCGGCATATCGAGCAGCCGTGCCACACCGAGGAAGACCCCCGCGACGATATTCGCGGTGATCACCATCACACCCCACTTGATCAGCAGCGTATTGAACCGGGAGATCGGGGTGGCCGGAAAATGCACGTACCACGGTCCGTATTCGGTGGGCACGAAACCGAGTGCGGCATCGATCATGGTGTGGATGGTCATCGAACCGACCAGCCCGGCGAGCAGGAGCAGTAGCGCGTAGAAGAACGCGGTGAGCCCCTGTCCGGTGCCCGAGGGCAGCGGACGGAACGGCGCGATGATGATCTGCACCGGATCTGCGAGCGCCACCCGGGTCGCACCGGTCAACTCGGGTGCGGGCGCGCCGCCGGGCGGCGGTGTCAGCTGCGCGCGGACCTGTTCGGTCAGCTGCTTGCCCACCTGTTCGTTCACCTGGGTCAGCGCCTGCGTACCGATGGTGGTGACGATCTGGGTGACGAATGCGCCACTGCGCGGATTGGTCTGCAGGGTGAGCGCCGGACGCTGGATATCACCGGGCACCACGCTGCCGACGCCGAGAATGCCGAGGCGTTTGCTGAAATCGCTTGGGATCAGGATGGTTCCGTACACCGCGCCCGACTGCATCTTCAGCTGAGCCTCGTTGATGCCGAGCACCTGCAGATCGACCTTGTCCGCCGGGATGCCCTGGCGCAGCGCGTCGGTGATCTGGTTGCCGAAGTTGACCTGCTGCTCCCGACCCGGCGCGCCGATGGTGTCGCCGACATCCTGATTCACCAGTGCGATCGGAAAGTCGTGCAGGTTCTTCTCCGGATCGACGACATAGTCCAGATACATCGTGGCGAGCAGCGCCATGAACAGGGTCAGTACCGCGATCGGGGCCAGCCACATGCGCGCGGTGAAGCGCCGGTCCGACGCAGCGGTTCCCCTACCGTCCGTAGTCGTCACGGCTGGCACGGTAACACCGGGTAGGACCGAAAAACGGCAGCGTCGCTCGGCGATTGCTCTGCGGACGTGGTGGCGGTGACCGCCGCGCAGGATGCACCCGTAGAATGGCCAGTGCGCACAGCCCGCCCGAACAGGGAGCAAACGGTGACCAACGCCGAAATGCCGGTCGAAACAACCCCCGATCAGGTCGAGAACGAACCACGCGAAGAGTGTGGAGTGTTCGGAGTCTGGGCGCCGAGCGAGGATGTGGCCAAGCTCACGTACTACGGCTTGTATGCGCTGCAACACCGCGGCCAGGAGGCCGCTGGTATCGCCGTCTCCGATGGTTCGCAAATTCTGGTCTTCAAGGATCTCGGTCTGGTCAGCCAGGTATTCGACGAGCAGACCCTGGCCGCGATGCCGGGTCATATCGCCGTCGGCCACTGCCGCTACTCCACCACCGGATCCACCACCTGGGAGAATGCGCAGCCGATCTTCCGCACCACCGCGGTCGGTTCCGGACTCGCGTTGGGCCACAACGGAAATCTGGTGAACACCGCCGAATTGAGCGCCCGCGCACGGGAACTCGGACTGATCGGCATGCCGCCGGTCTCCGGCGGTCGGCCCGCACCGATCACCGCCACCTCGGACTCCGATGTGATGACCGCGCTGCTGGCCCACGCCGCCGCGGATTCGAGCATCGAACAGGCCGCGATGAAACTGCTGCCGACCCTGAAGGGCGCGTTCTGTCTGACCTTCATGGACGAGCACACCCTCTACGCCGCACGGGATCCACACGGCGTTCGCCCGCTGTGCCTCGGTCGGCTCGAACGTGGCTGGGTCGTTGCCAGTGAGACCGCCGCGCTGGATATCGTCGGTGCGGCCTTCGTTCGGGAGATCGAGCCGGGCGAACTGCTGGCGATCGATGCCGACGGCGTGCGGTCCATGCGCTTCGCCAATCCCGAACCCAAGGGCTGCGTTTTCGAATTCGTCTACCTGGCCCGTCCCGACACCACCATCTCCGGTCGCTCGGTGCACGCCACGCGGGTGGAGATCGGCCGTCGCCTGGCCAAGGAGCATCCGGTCGAGGCGGATCTGGTGATTCCGGTGCCGGAGTCGGGTACCCCCGCCGCGGTCGGGTACGCCCAGGGCTCCGGTGTGCCGTACGGCCAGGGCCTGATGAAGAACGCTTATGTCGGGCGCACGTTCATCCAGCCGAGTCAGACCATCCGTCAGCTCGGCATTCGGCTCAAGTTGAATCCGCTGCGCGAGGTGATCCGCGGTAAGCGGCTCATCGTGGTGGACGATTCGATTGTGCGCGGCAATACCCAGCGCGCGTTGATCCGGATGCTGCGGGAGGCGGGCGCGCTGGAGATCCATGTGCGCATCGCCTCGCCGCCGGTGAAGTGGCCGTGCTTCTACGGCATCGACTTCGCCTCGCGTGCGGAGCTGATCGCCAATGGCGCGGGTGCCGATGACAGTTACGAGGACATGGTGGAGGCGGTGCGCCGCTCCATCGGCGCGGACACCCTCGGCTATATCTCCACCGAGGGCATGATCGCCGCCACCGAGCAGCCGCGCTCCCGGCTGTGCTGCGCCTGTTTCGATGGCGATTACCCGATTCCGCTGCCCACCGAGGCGGCCATCGGCAAGAACCTGCTCGAGGGCATGCTCACCGGACAGTCGGAGGCCATGCTGCTGAGCGAGAACGCGAACGCGAGCGCGCTGAGCCGTCCCTGACGAAGAACGATCCACGAACCCCTCGGCGGCCGCCGAGGGGTTCGATTTCGTCCGGGGTCGCGTGCCATATCTGTCCACCCGCGTGCCATGGCCTCCTCGAGACGCACCAACGCCGGATTCGGCGCAAACCTGGTCATTCGTCCGGTGATCCGGCCTTACCCGTGCGTCCTGTGCGACGGCCAGTAACCCTCCCGTGATTTTTTCTTTGGAAACGCAACATCCCAGAAATGAATCCTGGGTACGGTGCCCGACATATCGGAAGTTAACCGTGCCATCCGCGGTTCTGTGATCCAGGACACGCGGCGCGGCGCGCTGGAGAAGTGGGGCCTGATGTTGGTTTCAAGGAAGCCTGGGCGAAGGGTGCGTGCCCGACGCATCGCGGCGGTCGGGATGGCGGCATTGGCCGTATCCGCGATCGCGGGATGCGGTTCGGGACGCACCGGTGGTGGTGGTGACGGGGCCGGACTGGTGGCAGGCACCACCGACAAGATCTTCTCGCTGGATCCCGCAGCCGCCTACGACAACGGCTCGCTGCTGGTCGAGACCCAGATCTATTCGTATCTGCTGAATTTCGCCCCCGGCGATGCCACCCCGAAGCCCGACGCTGCGGAGAAGTGCGAGTTCAGCTCGCCGATGGTGTACACCTGCAAGCTGAAGTCCGGGCTGAAGTTCGCCAATGGGAACCCGCTGACCGCCAAGAGCGTCAAGTTCTCCTTCGATCGCATGCTCGGCATCAATGACCCCAACGGTCCCGCCTCGCTGCTGGGCAATCTCGAGAAGACCGAGATCGCCGACGACCTGACGGTGAACTTCACGTTGAAGGTTGCCAACGATCAGACCTTCCCCGCGATTCTGCCGACCCAGGCCGGTCCGATCGTGGACGAGAAGGTCTTCCCGGCGAATAAGGTGCTGCCGGACGAGGACGTGGTGAAGGGCAAGGGCTACTCGGGCCCGTACACGATCGCCAGCTACGACAAGAACAAGCTGGTCGAGTACAAGGCGTTCCCGGACTACAAGGGCATCCTCGGCACGCCGAAGACGTCGCAGGTCTCCACCAAGTACTACGCGACCTCCGACAATATGAAGCTCGATCTGCAGAGCGGGGCCCTCGATGTCGCCTACCGCTCCTTCACGCCGACCGATATCGAATCGCTGCGCAAGGACAGCAAGGTCAAGGTGGCGGACGGTCCCGGCGGTGAGCTGCGCTACATCGTCTTCAATCTGAACACCATGCCGGGCGGAACTCCGGAGCAGAAGTTGGCGGTGCGCAAGGCCATCGCCTCGTCGATCGACCGACCCGCCCTGGCCGAGGGTGTTTACAAGAACACCTACCAGCCCGCGTACGGCTTTGTGCCGCAAGGCATGCCGGGTGCGGCCGAGCCGCTGAAGGATCTCTATGGCGCCAAGCCCAATAAGGATGCGGCGGCGAAATTCCTCTCCGGCGCCGGCATCGCGACACCGGTGGAACTGAATCTGCAGTACAACCCCGATCACTACGGTTCGAGCAGCTCCGAGGAGTACGCGGCGATCAAATCGCAGCTGGAGTCGACCGGACTGTTCAAGGTGAATCTGCAATCCACCGAATGGGTCACCTACCAGAAGGAACGGGCCCGCGACGGTTACCCGCTGTATCACTTCGGCTGGTTCCCGGACTACCCGGACGCCGACGACTACCTGACCCCGTTCTTCGCGCCGAACAACTTCCTGCAGTCGCACTTCGAGGAGCCGAAGATCACCTCGCAGCTCACCGCGGAGACGACCGAGCAGGACAAGTCCAAGCGCATCAAGCTGATCGAGGACGTGCAGAAGGATCTCGCACAGAACTATCTGCCGACCCTGCCGCTGCTGTCCGGTAAGCAGATCGCGGTGTCGAACCCGAGCGTCCAGGGGGTGTCGGACACACTCGACGCATCGTTCAAGTTCCGGTACACGGTGCTGAGCAAGTGACATCTGGCGAAGCCGGGCCCGAAACTGTTGCCACCGCGGAAAAGCAGGCATCGGATCGGGTCCGGCGCTTCGGGCTGCCATGGGTCGGGAAGTTCGGCGGGGATTCCCGACAGCTGGCGTTATTGCGGTATTTGGTGATTCGACTGGTCTTGATCCTGCCGACGGCGTGGATCCTGGTCACCGTCGTGTTCTTCCTGATGCGGGTGATCGGCGATCCGATCAGCGCCGCGATGGGCGGACGGATGACCCAGGAACAGATCGAAGTGCGCAAGGAAGCGGCCGGTTTGAACCGGCCCATCCTGACCCAGTACTGGGAGTACATCTCCGGGCTGATGCACGGGGATTTCGGACACTCCCAGGACAATCGACAGATCAGCGAGGTGGTGACCACCTACGGCGCGGCGACCCTGGAGCTGGTGTTCTGGGCGCTGCTGGTTGCCTTCGCGGTCGGCGTTCCGCTCGGCAGATACGCTGCGACACACCGTGATTCGACGGCCGATGCCGGACTGCGACTCTTCGCCATCCTGGCCTACGCGGCGCCGGTCTTCTTCGTCGGCCTGCTGCTGAAGCTGATCTTCGCGGTGAAGTTGGAGTGGCTGCCGGTCGCGGGCCGGGCCAGCACTTCGGTGGAATTGCAGCTGCAGCATGTCTCGCCGAAGACCAACATCATGGTGGTCGACGCAATCCTCTACGGGGACAGCAGTTATCTGCTCGATGTGCTGAAGCATGCGATATTGCCAGCGGTCGCGCTCGGTCTGTTGACCGCGGGCATCTTCCTGCGGCTGGTACGCGTCAATCTGATCCAGACGCTGCGCAGCGAATTCGTGGATGCCGCACGGGCGCGCGGACTTTCCTCGCGGGTGGTGACGGGCCGACATGCCGTGCGCAACGCAATGATTCCGATCATCACGGTGATGGGCATGTATATCGCGACGCTGCTCGGCGGTGCGGTACTCACCGAGACCACCTTCGAATGGAAGGGGCTCGGCTATCAGCTCGCGGAATATCTGCATCAGCGTGATTTCATCGCAGTGCAGGGAATTGTCGCGTTCTTGGCGCTGGCCGTCGCGGTCATCAGCTTCGTGGTGGATGTCATTGTCGCGCTGATCGACCCGAGAGTGAGGTTCTGATGACCGCTCCGGAATTGGCGAACGAACCAGTGGTGATGGCGCCGGTACCGCCGACCAAACGCCGGCGGATCCCCGGACTGCAGCTGCTCACCATGACCGCCGGATTGCAGCGGGTGACGCTGATCGTTGGACTCGGTCTGGTCGCGCTGTTCGTATTCGTGGCGATCTTCGCGCCGCTGATCGCACCGTACGGCCTCGCCCAGAACTCCTCGGACGGTGTCGCTTTCGTCGCGCAGCAGCCGCCGTCGGGTCAGCACTGGTTCGGCACATCGGTGCGCAGCGAGGATGTGTTGTCCCGGGTGATCTTCGGTGCCCGCACCGCGCTCTTGGTGATCACGATATCGCTGGTGATGTCCTTGGTCGTCGGGGTGCCGCTCGGATTGGTGTCCGGGTATATCGGACGAGCCCTCGACCGGGTGCTCGTACTGTTCATGGACGCCATCTACGCGTTCCCGACCCTGCTGCTGGCGATCGTGGTGTCCATTGTGGTCGCGGGCGGACAGTCGAGCAGCTTCGGCGGCGTGCTGTCGGCATCGGTCGCCATTACGGCGATCTATGTACCGCAGTACTTTCGGGTGGTTCGCAATGCGACCGTTGCGGTGAAGACCGAACCGTATGTGGACGCGGCCAGGGTCACCGGTGCGTCCACCACTCGGATCATGTTCCGGCACATTCTCGCCAATGTCACCCAGTCGCTGCCGGTCATCGTCACGCTCAATGCGGGCGATGCCATCCTCACCTTGGCCGCGCTCGGCTTCCTCGGCTTCGGCATCGAGCCGACCCAGGCCGCCGAATGGGGCTACGACCTCAATAAGGCGCTCTCCGATGTCTCCAACGGCATCTGGTGGACCGGCATCTTCCCTGGTACCGCCATCGTTCTGGTCGTACTCGGCCTGACGCTGGTCGGCGAGAGCCTCAACGAGGTGCTCAATCCGTTGCTGCGTACCCGGCGGGCGTTCAGCCCGGCCACCGTCGCCAGCGACAGCCTCGGCGTCGATGCCAGCGATTCCGGCACCGTCGTCGAAAAAGACGTTCCCGCAGCGGAACTCACCGCCGCCGAACTCGATCTCGTGAACGAGGCCGAGTCGGGTGGCACAACCGATGCAGACCGGGAAGGACCAGCACGATGACGGAAGTGGTAGCCGAGAAGCATCCGGCGCTGTCCATCGAATCGCTATCGGTCACCTTCGCCACCGACGCCGGACCCGTCCACGCGGTCAGCAATGTCTCCTACGAGGTCTTCCCCGGCGAGGTGCTGGCCATCGTCGGCGAGTCCGGCTCGGGCAAATCGGTGAGTTCGCGCACGGCGATCGGACTGCTGCCGAATACCGCGCGGGTCGAGGGCCTGGTCACCCTCGGCGCGGACAAGGTCACCTCGATGAGCGAGCGCCAGCTCACCGCCCTGCGCGGCGGCGCGATCTCGATGATCTTCCAGGAGCCGGGTCGAGCACTCGATCCGCTGTTCACGGTCGGTTTTCAGATCGCCGAGGCGCTGCGGGCGCACAGCGATATGGGCCGCAAGGCCGCCAAGGCCCGTGCGATCGAACTGCTGCGCATGGTCGGACTGCCCGATCCGGAACATCGGGTGGACTATTACCCGCATCAGCTCTCCGGCGGCCAGAAACAGCGCGTGATGATCGCGATCGCCATCTCGTGCGAGCCGAAGGTGATCATCGCCGATGAACCGACCACTGCACTCGATGTCACCGTGCAGGCCGAAATCCTGGAACTGCTGCGCGATCTGCGCGATCGCATCGGCAGCGCGATCGTCTTGATCACGCACAACATGGGTGTGGTCGCCGATATCGCCGACCGAGTCGTGGTGATGCATGACGGCAAGGTGGTCGAGCAGGCGCCGGTGGATGAGCTGTTCGCGGCGCCGAAAGAGGAGTACACCCGCAAACTGCTCGCGGCCGTCCCGCATCTGGGCACCGCGCAGTTGGAGCACGGCACCAAGGAGGTCGCCACCGTCGAGCCGGTGCTCGAGGTGTGCGATCTGGTTGTGCAGTTTCCCGGCCCGTTCGGCCGCCCGCCGTTCCGCGCGGTGGACAATGTGAGCCTGTCCATTCGGCCCGGCGAAACCCTCGGTCTGGTCGGCGAATCCGGTTCGGGCAAGTCGACCATCGGCCGCTGCGTCGCCGCACTGCAGCGCCCGACCTCCGGGGTCGTCAAGGTGCGCGGCCAGAACATCGCGGAGCTGTCGCAACGGCAGCTGCGGCCGATCCGCCGCCGCTTCGGCTTCGTCTTCCAGGATCCGGCCAGTTCGCTGAATCCGCGGCTCACCGTGGGCGACTGCGTCGCGGAACCGCTCATCGTGCACAAGGCGGGCAGTGCCGAGGAGATCCGGGCCCGGGTGCGTCACATGCTCGATGACGTGCAGCTGCCAGCGGGCACCGAGCGCCGCTATCCGCACGAACTCTCCGGCGGCCAGCGCCAGCGCGCCAGCCTGGCCAGGGCGCTGGTGCTCGATCCGGACCTGCTGGTCGCCGACGAACCGACCAGCGCGCTGGATGTCTCGGTGCAGGCGGCGGTGCTGGAGCTATTCGGCACATTGCAGCAGCAGTGCGGCTGGGCCTGCCTGTTCATCAGCCACGATCTGGCCGTCGTCGACCAACTGGCCGACCGGATCGTGGTGCTGCGCGACGGCGCGGTGGTCGAGCAGGGTGATCGTGATCGCATTCTGCGCCGTCCGGAGCAGGAGTACACCCAACGCCTGGTCGCCGCGGTGCCGGTGCCCGATCCGGTGGAGCAGCGGCGGCGTCGCGCCGAGAGTGCGGCACTGTTCGCCACCGAGCCGGTGGAATGATCGCCATCTACCAGGCGGGCGGTGGACAATATGAAGGTGCCTACGGCCGAGTCCGTTATCGGACTCCGGTAGCGTGAGCTGGCATCTATCCGCCGATTCGGTTTGGAGCTTTCCCCGAAAATGACTGAACAGACCCCCAGTGGTGCCGGTGCCTCGTACGCCGCGTCCGGCGTGGACATCCAGGCAGGTGACCGCGCAGTCGAGTTGTTCGGACCATTGGCGAAGAAGGCCAGCCGACCCGAGGTCCAGGGTGGGCTCGGCGGATTCGCCGGACTGTTCGCACTGAAGAGTGGCTACCGTGAGCCGTTGCTCGCGGCCTCCACCGACGGGGTCGGCACCAAGATCGCGGTCGCGCAGGCGATGGACAAGCACGATACGGTCGGCCTCGACCTCGTCGCGATGGTCGTGGACGATCTGGTGGTCTGCGGTGCCGAACCGCTGTTCCTGCAGGACTACATCGCCATCGGCAAGGTCGTCCCGGAGAAGGTGGCCGAGCTGGTCTCCGGCATCGCGGAGGGCTGTGTCCGTGCGGGCTGCGCGCTGCTCGGCGGCGAGACCGCCGAACACCCCGGCCTGATGGATCCCGATGACTATGACCTGTCGGCGACCGGTGTCGGCGTTGTCGAAGCCGATTCGGTGCTCGGTCCGGACCGGGTGCGCCCCGGCGATGTGGTGATCGCCATGGGCTCCTCGGGTCTGCACTCCAACGGCTACAGCCTGGCCCGCAAGGTGCTGCTCGATATCGACCGTATGTCGCTGACGGGTCACGTCGAGGAATTCGGCCGCACCCTCGGCGAGGAACTGCTCGAGCCGACCATGATCTACGCCAAGGACTGCCTTGCGCTGATCGCCGAAACCGATGTGCGCACCTTCGCCCACGTCACCGGTGGCGGCCTGGCCGCGAACCTGGCCAGGGTGCTGCCCGCGGGTATGGTCGCCGAACTGGACCGCGGCACTTGGAATCCGGCGCCGGTGTTCAAGATGATCGCCCAGCGCGGTCGGGTCGACCGGGCCGAGATGGAGAAGACCTTCAATATGGGCGTCGGCATGGTCGCCGTGGTGGCGCCCGAGGATGTCGACCGGGCCCTTGCCGTGCTGACCGCGCGGCATATCGCCTGCTGGACTCTTGGCACCGTCAAGAAGGCCAAGGACGCCGATGCGGTGCGCGCCGTGCTGGTGGGTGAGCACCCGCGCTTCTGATAGTCCTTGTCCGACAACAGAACACACATCAGCGTCCCGCATCGTTCGATGCGGGACGCTGATGTTGTTGCAAGCCCCGAGTGGCTAGTCCGGTAACGCGATGTCAAAGCCTGAAGGGGGAGGCCCGTCGGCCTCCCCCTTCAGACGTTTGAATTCGAGTCAGCGGCGCCAGTCGTTGTAGTCGTCGTCCTCATCCCAACGGTTTGAGGACTCGTCCGCGTCGTGCTCATCGGACAGCACACCACCACTCCGCTGGGAGGTGGGGCTACCCGAAAGCTCGCGCTGAAGGCTCGCGAAGTCAGTCGGCGCTGAGCTGTACTTCAGCTCGCGTGCGACTTTGGTCTGCTTTGCCTTAGCCCGGCCACGGCCCATGGCTGACCCCCTCGCGTCACTGCGGGGCGGCCTGGGGTTTGTTGGCGGCCCCGTTCGAATTAATACTCTTCCTGACAGACACTTTAGCGTGTGTCCGGCGGTCGCGCTTCCAGGAGTGGGGGAAGAACTCCCGAAGTGGTGCCGTTTGCCCGGTTGTCGCCGCCGGGCCGACCCCTCAGAGCACCCCGGGGATCGCTCGGATGACCCCGACTCTGGCACCGCCGCCGAGCACCGGCGGGGCCGCGAGTTCGGCGTGCGCATCGGACCACTCGACTCCCATGCGATGCAAAATGGCCAGCGTCAGGGGGATTCGCGCGCGGTCGTGACCGTCGGCGATCTTGTACGCGAACGCCGTTCCATCCGGTAGCGCGCCCGCGTGCACACCATCCGCACCGATCTTGCAGACCAGGCCGGGGGTCGCCCGCATGGTCAGCAGATCGGGTGCGTTGGTGCCGGAAATCACTCGTGGATATGCGCGGATCGCATCGGCGACCCGGCGCTGCGGCGAACCGGGGTCCGCGGTCGCCATATTCGCGTAGGCACGGGCCAGATTCACCAGCGAGACCGGGATGATCGGCAGTCCGCAGCCGTCGATGCCGAGGTCGGTTTCGGGTTCACCGGTGAGGTCGGTAATGGTGGCGACCACCGACTGCTGCAGCGGATGCGTTTGGTCCAGATAGTCCTCGGTGGGCCAGCCATTGATGGCGCAGGTGGCGAGCATGGCCGCGTGCTTGCCGGAGCAGTTCATGTACACCCGGCGCGGTTCGGCGAATTCGCGCAGCGCCGTGGCCCGCGCGCCTTCGTCCTGCGGCAGATCGGGCGGGCATTGCAGGGCCGTCTCGTCGAAGCCGAACCGGTCGAGCAGGCGCTGGACCAGCGCGATGTGATCCGGTTCGCCGTAGTGCGAGGCGGTCGCGATGGCCAGTTCCGCTTCGTCGACCGGTTCGAAACCGTTGCGCAGCAAGGTGATCGCCTGCATGGGCTTATTGGTGGAGCGCGGGAAAATGGGGACGTGCACCTCGCCGAGGGCGAGGGTCGGTTCGCCGTCCGCGCCGAGGATCACCACCGACCCGCTGTGCACGCATTCGCGGAAGCCCGAGCGGACGACCTCGACGAGTTCGACGGTCATAGCTCGGCTCCTGTCGTCGCGGCGGCCGCGCGCTGCTCGCGGTTGCTGGCGTCGTCGATCCGCTGCGCGCGGTTTTTGGCGTCGTCGATCCGTTGCGCGCGGGCGCTCGCCTCATCGACCCGCTGCTCGCGGGCGCGGCGGGCGTTCGCGTGGCGGCGGCCGTGCCGTTCGATCTGCATGCGCACATCGTCGGAGATGGTCGGCTCATCGGCGAGCAGGATCGCGAGCAGATCCGGATTGTCGCCGGTGAACAGGTCGCGGACGGTGATGCCGTGTTCGGGCGTGTGCACGATGCGCACCTCGTCACCGGCGCCGATCGTGCCCTCGGTGAGTACGCGCAGGTAGGCGCCGGTATCGCTCTGCAGCGTGAAGCGCTTGACCCAGTGGGCCGCACCGGACCAGTGCTGGAAGGTGGCGCAGGGCACACGCGGTGCGCTCACCTCGAGCAGCGCATCGCCGATCGCCCAGTGCGCGCCGATCACCGCATCGCTGACGGCGAGGCCGGATATGCGCAGGTTCTCGCCGAACCAGCCCGCGGGCAAGTCGCGGCCCAACTCCGCGCCCCAGCGTTGGGCGTCCTCCTCGGCATAGGCGTAGACGGCTTGGTGCACACCGCCGTGATGCTTGGTGTCGCACACATGGTCGCCGTCGAGGCCGAGTGCGCGCACGGCCACGCGGCCGGGGACCGGCCTCTTATCGATCGCGGTGCGACCCACCTTGCCCGGCACATCCAGTTCCGCGTGTACGACGCAGACCGCCAGCACTCGGGCGCAGTCGTCGGGCTGCATCAGCGGCCACGCAACCGGTCGACCGCGAGGCGACCCGCCTGGGGTTCGTCGTCGGCGGGTACCGAATCCGGATCGATGGCGGCGGCGGTCGGACCCGCGGTCAGCTGGGTGTCCGCGGGGATGGTGCGTTTGACCAAAGCGAGTGCGATAGGCCCGAATTCGTAGTGGTCGACGACGGTGCCGAGTCGGCCGACGGCGCGACCGCCCGCGGTGACATCGGTGCCAGTGGTCGGGCGTTCGTCGGCGGAACCGTCCAGGTGCAGCAGCACCAGGTGGCGCGGTGGCTTGCCGAGATTGTGCACCCGGGCCACCGTTTCCTGGCCGCGGTAGCAACCCTTGTCCAGGTGCACCGCGCCGTGCTCGTCGATGCCGCCGATCCAGCGGGCCTCGTGCGGGATGGTTCGTTCGTCGGTGTCCGAGCCGATCCTGGGGCGCAGCGCCGCGACGCGCAGCGCCTCGAAGGCCCACATGCCAGCGGGTTCGGCGCCGGCGGCGGTGAGGCGGGCCCAGCGGTCGGCGAGTTGGTCGCGGGGGATCACCAGATCGAAGGAATCCGCGCTCGGCCACGGCATCCGGCGCAGGAAGCCGCCGTCCGGCAGCGGCACCGCTTCGTAGATGTCGGGCAGGGCGGCGATGCCGAGGGTTTCGGTCAGCTCATCCGCGCGCGGGCCGAGCAGGGTCAGCACCGCGTGGTCGGCGGCCTCGACCGGTTTCGCATCGGCCCAGAAGACCATCTTCGCCAGGAATTCCAGCAGTGCCGGTCCGCGCTCGGCCTCGGTATCGATCCACACCGTGCCGTCGAGGTCGGTGAGCACGAAGTGGTGCAGTATCCGTCCGTTGAGATCGAGGTCGAGACTTTCGGCCGAGCGGCCGTCGCCGAGGTTGGCGATGTGCTGGCTGGTAATCGTGTGCAGCCAGGTCAGCCGTTCGGCGCCGGTGATCTTCAGTACGAAGCGATGCGACCGGTCGACAATGGCAACCCGTTGTGCGGCGGCACGCTGCTCGGTGAAGGGATCCCCGTAATGCCATGCGACGGCGGCATCCGGTGAACCGGCCGCTCCCGCAACGGCGCCCGGGACAGCGAGGATAGGACTGGGTGCGACGACCACGGACACGTGAACCACTCTAGGCGCGAACCGAAGGTGGTGGCGTGGGCGGGTGTTGCGCGAGGGTCGCAAACCGCTTCGGTACCCAACCGTGTCATGGGGGCTTACAGAACTCGTTCATGACCTAGGCGCGGTCATCGAACACCGCCTACGCTCGACCCATGGTGGATCGAGTTCTTGTAACACTCGACGGCGCCGTCCAAGATCCGGACGCGCCGTTGTTGTTTGCCGACGACATCGGCGTGCTCCGCGGTGACGGCGTCTTCGAGTCGATTTTGGTTCGTGGCGGGACCGCGTGTGCGATCGAATTTCATCTAGGCCGGTTGCGGCGTTCGGCGCAGGCGCTCGATCTGCCCGAGCCCGAACTGGGGAAATGGCGAGACGCGGTCGAGACGGCGACGAAGGAATGGGGGACCGAGCGTGAGGGCCTACTGCGTTTGGTGCTAACCAGGGGCCGCGACACCGAGCAGGCGGCCCCGTCCAGCGTCACCTCGGGTGATCTCGCGGCCGCGGTGGCGGTGCCGACTTCCTATGTGCTCGTGCTCCCGGTACCGGGCCGCGTGCAGAAGGCGCGTACCGAGGGGGTCGCGGTGGTTTCGCTATCGCGCGGCATCTCGGTGGACCTGGCGCAAGCCGCGCCATGGCAGCTACTCGGTGCGAAGACGCTGTCCTATGCCACCAATATGGCGGCGCTGCGGTTCGCCCAGCGCATGGGCGCCGATGACGTGATCTTCACCAGCACGGAGAACCGGGTGCTGGAGGGACCGCGCTCGACGGTCGTCATCGCCAGGGACAACCACCTGATCACACCGCCCGCGAAGAATGGTGTGCTGCCCGGGGTCACCCAGCGCGCGCTGTTCGCCGAGGCCGAGAAGGCAGGGTGGAAGTGCACCTATGAATCGTTGTTCACCGCCGATCTGCTGACCTGCGACAGCATTTGGCTGATGTCGAGCATTACCCTCGCGGCGCGGGTGAATTCGCTGGACGGACTGCGCATGATGGCGCCGGACAATGCGGCCGAGATCATCGAGTTGGTGGACCGAGGCGTGGAGCGGGCCGGGGCCATCGGCGATTGGTGAGTTCGACGGGCGGTGATCTTCGTCCTACTACGGCGTGTAGGAGTATGTGACGAGCTGGGAAAACGGGCCGTTGAGGGCGGTTGGCCCCGGTGTGTCGGGCCATAAGACCGCTTGATCGGCCCTTTTCCGGGCGTAGTCTTTACTACGTCATGTCGTAGATCGGCAGGAGGTCGGTTTTGAGCGTCCTGGACTTATCCCGTTGGCAGTTCGGCATCACGACCGTCTATCACTTCATCTTCGTGCCGTTGACGATCGGTCTGGCTCCGCTCGTGGCGGGCATGCAGACCGCTTGGGTGATCACCGGTAAGGACTACTGGTACCGGCTGACCAAATTCTTCGGGAAGCTGTTCCTGATCAACTTCGCGCTCGGTGTCGCAACCGGCATCGTGCAGGAGTTCCAGTTCGGCATGAACTGGAGCGAATACTCCCGTTTCGTCGGTGACGTCTTCGGCGCACCGCTCGCACTCGAGGCGCTCGTCGCGTTCTTCCTGGAGTCGACCTTCCTCGGTCTGTGGATCTTCGGTTGGACCCGGTTGCCCAAATTGCTGCACCTGGGCACGATTTGGCTCGTCGCGATCGGCGTGAACGCCTCCGCGTACTTCATCGTCGCGGCCAATTCGTTCATGCAGCATCCGGTCGGCGCCAAATACAACCCGGAGCGCGGCCGGGCCGAACTCACCAGCATCTGGGAAGTACTGACGAATAACACGACGCTGGCGGCATTTCCGCATGTGATCGCCGGAGCCTTTCTCACCTCGGGCACCTTCGTTGTCGGCATCTGCGGCTGGTGGATGGTGCGCAATGCGCGCAGCGGTGACGAGACGAAAATCGCCGAGGCGCGCACGATGTGGCGTTCCGGCGGGCGCGCCGGCCTGTGGGTGATCGTGGTCGCCGGTGTCGCCCTGTTCTTCACCGGCGATGTGCAGGGCAAATTGATGTTCGAACAGCAGCCGATGAAGATGGCCTCGGCGGAATCGCTGTGCAAAACCGCGACCGATCCGGATTTCTCGGTACTGACCATCGGCACCCACAACAACTGCGACAGCGTGACGCACGTGCTCGAGGTGCCGTATGTGTTGCCGTACCTGGCCAAGGGCAAGTTCAGCGGGGTCACCCTGGACGGTGTCACCGATCTGCAGCAGGCGTACAACGCGAAATTCGGCCCGGGCGACTATCGGCCCAATCTGTTCGTCACCTACTGGTCCTTCCGCGCCATGATCGGCCTGTCGGCGGGGGCGATCCTGCTCTGGCTGGTCGGCCTGTGGCTGACCCGCGGCGGCCGGATCACCGATAAGCGCTGGTACTCGTGGCTGTGCCTGCTCGCCATCCCGACCCCGTTCCTGGCCAATAGCGCGGGCTGGGTCTTCACCGAAATGGGTAGGCAGCCTTGGGTTGTCGCGCCGAACCCGACCGGTGACCAACGGCTACGGCTGATGGTGCAACAGGGCGTCTCCGACCACGTCTCGGGCACGGTGATCACCTCGCTGGTGGTCTTCACCCTGCTGTACGGCGCGCTCGCGGTGGTGTGGTTCTACCTGATGCGGCGCTACACCATCGCCGGACCCGAAGCGCCAGCGGCGATTCCGCCCGGCGGGCCGGACGATACCGGTGGTCCGGCGGGCCGTCATCGTGCCGAAGAACCTGCCGTCGAACAGCTTTCGTTCGCATACTAGGAGCCGACGATGAATCTGCAACAGTTCTGGTTTCTGCTGATCGGCGTCCTGTTCACCGGCTACTTCGTGCTGGAGGGCTTCGACTTCGGGGTCGGCATGCTGATGCCGATTCTCGGCAAGGGCAGCGATACCCGGCGGCGGGTGGTGCTCAATACGATCGGGCCGGTGTGGGACGGCAATGAGGTGTGGTTGCTGACCGCGGGCGGTGCGATGTTCGCTGCCTTTCCGGAGTGGTACGCGAGCCTGTTCTCCGGCTTCTATATCGCGCTGCTGCTGGTGCTCGTCGCGCTGATCGTGCGGGTCTGCGCCATCGAATACCGAAGCAAGATCGATGACCCGCGCTGGCGGGCCTGGTGTGATGCCGCGATCGGAATCGGCTCCTGGATACCGGCTTTGGCATGGGGCTGGGTGTTCGCCAATGTGGTGCACGGGGTGCCGCTGAACGAGAAGAAGCAGATCGCCGGATCGGTATGGGATCTGCTCGGGCCGTACGCACTGCTCGGCGGGCTGACGACCGGATTGCTGTTCGCGCTGCACGGTGCGGTCTTCCTGGTGCTGAAGACCGGCGGCGAGGTGCGCGACGATGCCGCGAAGACGGTGCGGTTGCTGCTGGTGCCGACGGCTGTCGTGGTCGGTGTATTCGGTGTGTGGACGCAGCTGGCCTACGGCTCCGGGTGGACCTGGATTCCTCTGGCGCTGGCCGTATTCGGACTGGTGCTCGCGGGTGCGGCGAGCTTCGCCGAGCGCGATGGGTGGGCCTTCGTCGGCACCGCGGTCACCACCGCGGCGGCCACCGTGCTGCTGTTCGGGTCGCTGTATCCGAATGTGTTGCCCTCCACCATCAGCGACCTGTTCAACCTGACCATCGATAACGCCTCCTCGACGCCGTACACGCTGAAGGTGATGAGCTGGGCGGCCGTAATCGTCACGCCGGTGGTGCTCGGCTACCAGGGTTGGACATATTGGGTATTCCGCAAACGGCTTACCGTCGAGCAGATTCCGGCGCCGATCGGTCTGCCGTTGGAAACCGGCAAGGACTGACCATGGCCCGCCCGCCCGTCGATCCCCGGCTGTGGAGGTACGCGCGCTCCGCCCGGCGCTACCTGGTGCTGAGTGTGGCGCTGTCGCTGGTCATCACGGGCTCGATCGTGGCTACCGCGGTCGCGGTGGCGCGGGTGCTGGCCGGGGTGATCACCGACCCCGGTCGGCGCTCTTTGGGCACGTGGACATTCGAGTTGATCGTGCTCACGGTCGCCATCGGCTGTCGGGTGCTCGCCACCTGGGTGCAGTCCCGGCTCGCGCACCGTGCGGGGGCGACCGTGGTGGCGGAACTGGAGACGGCCGTGCTGGCCGCCGGTGCCCGCCTGGCACCGCGCGAACTCGAAACTCGTCGAACCGAACTCGCGGTGGTGGTGAGCACCGGACTTACCGGGCTGCGGGCGTATCTCACCGGATATCTGCCCGCCCTGCTGCTCGCCTGTTCGGTACCTCCGATCGTGCTGGTGGTCATCGCATTCCACGATCCGATCTCCGGTGTCATCGCGGTGGTCACCCTGCCGCTGATCCCGATCTTCATGGTTCTCATCGGCCTGCTCACCCAGGGACGCGCCGAAGCCACCCTCGCCGCGACCACCCGACTATCGGATCAACTGCTCGACCTCTTCGCCGGTATGCCGACGCTGCGTGCGCTCGGCCGGGAAGGGGGCGTCGATGCCGCCGCGCCGAACGGTTCGCGGACGCGTTCGATGGAACACCGGGTGCGCGAGCTCGGCGATGCGTTGCGGCACCGCACCATGCGCGCACTGCGGATCGCATTCCTTTCATCGATGGTGCTCGAGTTGCTCGCCACACTGAGCGTCGCGCTGATCGCGGTCTCCATCGGCCTGCGGCTGGTCTACGGCGAGATGAGCCTTTACGCCGGGCTGGTGGCGCTCATCCTGGCGCCGGAGGTGTATCTGCCGCTGCGGATGGTCGGTGAGCGTTTTCATGCGGCACAGGACGGCATGGCTGCCGCGGATAAAGCTTTCGCGGTCTTGGAGCCGGAATCCGCTGCTGTCGAGCGTGACTCGTCCCGAGCTGACGAGCTGGCCGAATCCATCGGTGGTGGTGCCGCATCTGCCGCGCAGGCAGGCCGGTCCGCCCGCGACGGTGAATCCGTCGAAAGCTCGCGGCATGCAGGAATTCACGGCGAGGGTGCCGCCCCGGGACTCGCCGGTGCCCGCGGTCGCGCTACATCCACTGACGATGATGCCGCCGACGAATTTGCGGGGATGGTCGAGGTACGCGATCTTGCGGTGCGTGCCAGAGACGGTTTCGCGCCCGCTGGGCTCACTGCGATGCTTCGTCCCACGGCAATGACCGTGCTGACCGGACCGAACGGAAGCGGTAAATCGACTGCACTGCAAGCGATCCTGGGGTTGATCACCCCGGACCAGGGATCAGTGCTGCTGGACGGCACCGATGTGCGTGAACTGGATCAGGAACTCTGGTGGTCCAGGGTGGCCTGGCTGCCCCAGCGTCCGGTCCTGGTGCCGGGCACACTGCGCGAAAACCTCGAACTGCTCGGCATGCGCACGCCCGCGCACGCCGTCAAGGGCGCGTCCCGAGTCATCGATGAACTCGAAGCCGCCTGTATTGCAACCGGATTCGACGCGGTCCTGGACGAGCTGCCACAGGGCTGGGACACGGTGGTCGGCGCGGGCGGCGTCGGCCTATCGCTGGGTCAGCGCCAACGCCTCGCCCTCACCAGGGTGCTCGCCGCCGACCGCCCCGTCCTGCTCCTGGACGAACCGACCGCGCATCTCGACACCGCCAGTGAGGCCGCGGTCCTCACTGCCCTCCAGCAACGGGCCCGCGCGGGTGCCACCGTAATCGTCATCGGCCACCGCCCATCCGTCCTCGCCGCCGCCGACCACATCGTTCGCGTCCAGGCCCGAACCACCGAACCGCAGGCGGTACCGCGATGAGCCGACGAACACCGAACGGGTTGTGCTGGCGAACGTCGAGAGACCTCCGCCATGAGGTGGCGCAGCGGGCGGGCCGGGGACACCGCGGCTGGTCTGTCGAGGTGGTCGGCCGATGAGCATCGGAATGGGTGGCCAGGGAGGTGCGTCGGTGCCGAGCGAATCTGTGCACCGCACGGTCGTCGCGGATCTGCGCCGCATGTGGGCTCTGCTCGATTTGTCCCCGTGGCGGATCGCGGTGGCCATCGGCTGGGGTGTGCTCGCGCTCGGCAGCGGACTCGGACTGGCGGCACTGGCCGCGTGGTTGATCGCGCGCGCTTGGCAGATGCCTCCGGTCCTCGATCTGAGCGTCGCCGTCGTTGCCGTCCGCGCACTCGGCATCTCCCGCGGCCTCTGCCGCTACCTGGAACGCCTCGCCACCCATGACGTCGCCCTACGCGCGATGACAATGGCACGGACCACCGTCTATCGCACCCTCGCGCACTCCGACGTCTGGATGCGGCGCGCCATGCTCGGTGCGCGTTCGGACGGGCGGCGGGATCCGGGGACGGGCTCGGCGGGCGCCACCTCGTTGCGGCGCGGGGACCTCCTGGTTCGAATCGGCAGTGATATCGACGATCTCGGTGCGGTGGTGGTGCGGGTGTTCGTGCCGATCGCGGTCGCGATCGTGCTGTCGTCGGCGGCAATCGGGCTATTGGCCACCATTTCCATTGGTGCGGCGGCGATTCTGGCGGTATCGCTGGCCATTGCCGGGATCATCGCGCCGTGGTTGTCAGGGTGGGCCGCGCGCGCGGCCGAGCGTGCGGTGCGCGCCGACCGTGCCGAATTCACCGCCCAGGCCCTCACCGTCCTCGACCACGCGGCCGAACTCCGCGTGGCGGGCAAATTGGACGCCGCGCTGGCGGCCGCGGAACGGGCCGGGCGGCGTGCGGTCGCCGCGGAGGATTCCGCGGCCGCACGCAGCGCCTGGGCCGCCGCTGCGACGCCACTGTCGATCGGAGCGAGCGTCCTCGGTGCCCTGCTGGTCGGCATTGCCATTTACGGCCCGCACGGTGGCGATCCGGGCGCAATGACACCGATGGGCCTTACCGTCCTCGTCCTGCTCCCGCTTTCGGCCTTCGAAGCCGTCGCCTCCCTGCCCGCCGCGGCCCAATCCCTCACCACTGCCCGCGCCGCGCTGCACCGCCTGTCCGCCCTCATCCCCACTGCCCCGCGTCAGTCCGGCGACGCCGACCTCCATGACGGAGATACGCGAGATCCCCTGCCGACCGAGCGGACCGGTGGTGTCTCCGGCGGCGTGAGCGGAGACGGCCTGCCGGACCCATCCGATAGCCACGGTGCTCGCGCGGACATCGGCAGTGCGCGAGATGTGTTGCCGGAGAATCTGCCCGGTCGCCCGGATGGGCGGCGGATTGCTGTTGTCGGGCCCAGCGGTGCGGGGAAGACGACATTGCTGATGGCATGGGCCGGGTTGTTCGGTGTGCCCGAACCCGGGGTGACGTTCTTTGCCGAGGACGCACATATTTTCGGCACTACGGTGCTCGAGAACTTGCGAGTTGCGCGTGGGGATCTGACTGCGGCGGAGGCCGAAAAGGCTTTGCACGCGGTTGGTCTCGGGGAGTGGGTGGCGTCGCTGCCGGACGGTGTAGACACCGATCTCGTGGGCGGTGCGGCGGCGGTGTCGGGCGGGCAGCGTCGTCGAATCCTGCTCGCGCGTGCGCTCATTTCGCCCGCGCGGGTGCTACTGCTCGACGAGCCGACCGAACATCTCGAGGCGGCGGCCGGTGCTCGGCTGCTGTGCGATCTGCTCGATATCGATAGCGGGCTGGTCGAACCCGACCGAATCGTGGTTGTCGTCACCCATCAGCTGCCACCGGACCACCGCGCCGACGCGGTGCTGCACATCGACGCATCGGGCCAGGTCACGATCGATTTTCCGGGCTCGGGACCGCGGCAGGCGGCCCGCGATTCCGCCACCCGAGAAATTCCGTTGCCGAGCCACTGACTCGTGGCTAGATTCATTCGTACACAAGGAAGGAGGTGGTTCGAAGAATGTATGTTCATAGGACTCGTGAGGTGGCTGTCCGCTAGCGCCACCGCTGCAACGGATCTCCGTTCGCGCGAGCGCTGAGCGAATCCCAGGCAGCCACCCGGCCCCCGAGCTACCGGTCTTGTCCGACCGGGACCATGCAGGCTTCACCGCCAGCAGGGTATGGCTCGGGGGCCGTTCCTTTTTCGGGACGATCGCGCCAGGCGGTAGAGTCCGGCGACTGGTTCGATACGAGGGGTAGCTGATGCCATCGGAGGGACTCGCAGCAGTGGTCGGTCGCCGTATCAGTGCGATCCGCCGCATGTTCTACGTACACGGCACTGACGTCGACCGCACCGAAGGCCCCATCGAATTGACCTTCGATGACGGTTCGGTGCTGCTACTGGACGCCGGAACCGATGGCGAAGAACTCCGCGTCGCCACAACCCCCTGGCGCGACCCCTTCGCGGGCCTCACCGAACCCGAATACATCGACTACGTCGCGGAATCCGGAAAGTACACCGCCTTCGACGTCGGCGCGGAACCCCCTTACTCGGACCTGCTCGGCTGCCGAATCGCCGCCGTCGCCGAATCCCGCCTGCACGACGACCGCCTGCGCGCCGCCATCCTCGACGTGAACGGCTCCAAACTCGCCGTCGAAACCCTCGCCGACGAACTCCTGGTCACCTGGAACCCGATCTGATCGCCCGCACACCCCTTGCCGTAGCCATCGCTTTCCGGTGAGGTTCCACTTCGGCGGGCGCTACGCTGGGGCAATGACCGTCGAGCCGTTGCCCGACTGGGTGATCCCACCTGCTGGCGGATTCACAGTCGAGGATTTCTTGGCGCTGCGCAGCTTGCCCAAGCACACCGAGTTGATCGATGGGGGTCTGGTCTTCGTGCGTCCGCAGGAAAAGTGGCGCCGTCAGGTCCTCTCACTTTTCCGCCAGGAACTGGACCGACAGGCACCGTCGCACCTGCGGGCTGATCGGGAGATGGCGGTGCGGCTCGGTAAGCGTCAGATGCCGGAGCCGGACGTCCTCGTCGTGACCGAGGAGGCGTTCCTGCGTGGGGACCCGTCGACGTACTACTTCGCCGAGGATCTTGTCCTTGCGGTGGAGGCCGTGTCTCCGGACTCCGAAGAGCGCGACCGCGAGACCAAGCCGGGTAAATATGCCAAAGCCGGGATTCCGCATTACTGGCGGATCGAACGGCGAGACGCAGAGGCCGTCGTCTACGTTTATGAACTCGATCCCGCGGTGCATTGTTATGTCCCCGTGGGCATTTTTCATGACCGCCTGAAGATCAGCGTCCCGTTCCCGATCGATATCGACCTGACATCGATCGGGCGTCGCGGCTAGCCGATGTAGCGCCCTAAACGGGCCGACAGTCGGGGCTCCAACGGGCCGTCGGCAACTACCCGCTCCTCGACGTAAGCCAGGTCACCACCTTCGACGATGCCGTACAGGCGCTTGGCGCCGCCGACGACAATGCCGGACTGGCTGCGGATGACGACATCGGTGGCCAATTCCCAGGAGGACTGGGTCAGAGCGGTGCCGTAGAAGAGTTCGACAATGCCGGTGCTGTGGGTCAGCAGCAGTTCGATGACTTCGTCATCGCCGTCGATGCCGACGCGCCAGAAGCCGCTCTCGCGCAGATCCGGACCGCCATAGGAACCATCGGATTCGATGACCCAGGAACGCGAGTCCCAGGACAGATAGTCGCCACCGTCGTGGGAGACGATGATCTGCTGGCCGAAGCGGTAGTCGCCACGTTCGGGATCGTTGCCCTCGCCCTCACCGCGCCACACGCCGACCATGGGCAGCAGCGCGAGCATCGATGAACTCAGATCCGGGCCGAGTCGCAGATTCGCGGTGTCCTCGGGTAGCGGCAGATCCGGAAGCACCGGAATATTGCGCACCCCGGTCGATTTGGCCCGTTCGGCCGCCTCGGCCACGGCCTCGTCGCCACTGCGGCGAGCCGACGGCTCGGCAGGACCGTTGCCGTTCATTTGTTCACTCGCTCGCTCGGCCGGGTTGGAACCTTCGCTCGCGAGTTCACTCATGATTCGGTGAACAGCCGGTAGAAGACGTACAGGCCGAACCAGCCGATCAGAACGGCCACGGCCACCAGCAGAATTTCGAAGAAGAGGACCACATTTGGAGTCTAACGAGTTGCGTCCCGACCAGCACAACGGCCCCGTTACTTCCTGGTGATCCAGGAAACAACGGGGCCGTTTGCGGTATTCGCTACTTGGCGACGGCCACGTCGACGGCGTGGATGCCCGCGCCCTCCGGACGGACCTCGGCCGAGCCATTGCCCGACGAGGACAGCGCCCGCACGGTCCACGCGCCCGGCGCCGCGAAGAAGCGGAAATCGCCGGTGCCCGAGGCGACGACCTCGGCGGTGAAGTCACCGTTGCCATCGAGCAGGCGCACGAACGCGCCGCCGACGGGCTGACCGTCCGAACTCAGCACACGGCCGGTAATGACCGTTTCCTTCTCGACATCGACTCCGGCCGGAATGGCCTGGCCCTGGGTGGGTGCTGCGCACATGTGATTACTCTCCCAACTCGATCGGTGCACCGACGAGCGAGCCGTATTCGGTCCAGCTGCCGTCGTAGTTCTTGACATTCTGGTGGCCCAGCAGCTCCTGCAGCACGAACCAGGTGTGCGAGGAACGCTCGCCGATGCGGCAGTAGGCGATGGTGTCCTTGGCCCCGTCCAGCCCGGCCGCGCCGTAGATCTCGGCCAGCTCGGCGTCGGACTTGAAGGTGCCGTCCTCGTTCGCGGCCTTGCTCCACGGCACGTTGATGGCGCCGGGGATGTGGCCGGGACGCTGGCTCTGCTCCTGCGGCAGGTGCGCGGGCGCCAGGATCTTGCCGGAGAACTCGTCAGGGGAGCGCACGTCGACCAGGTTCTTGGCGCCGATGGCGGCGATGACCTCGTCACGGAAGGCACGGATGGTCAGGTCGGGGGCGGCGGCCTTGTACTGGGTGGCCGGGCGAACCACAGCCTCGCGGGACAGCGGACGACCGTCGAGCTCCCACTTCTTGCGGCCGCCGTCGAGCAGCTTGACGTTGTTGTGGCCGTACAGCTTGAAGTACCAGTAGGCGTACGCGGCGAACCAGTTGTTGTTGCCGCCGTAGAGCACGACCTCGTCGTCGTTCGCGATGCCGCGCGTCGAGAGCAGATCGGAGAACTGCTCCTGGTTCACGAAGTCGCGACGAACCTGATCCTGCAGGTCCTTCTTCCAGTCGAGCCGGACGGCACCCTCGATGTGACCGCCGTCATAGGCGGAGGTGTCCTCATCGACCTCGACGAAGACGATGCCGGGGGCGTTGAGGTTCTCTTCGGCCCAGTCAACAGAGACCAGGACATCGGAGCGGGCCATGTTGTTCCTTTCGGGATGGTGACTTGCAGGGTCAGTTCGCCGGGGACCCGGCGGTGTTCGCGTCAGGCCCGGAGGCGGTAGCTTGCGTGACCACGGAGGGCCCGCGAACACCGCCCATCGGCCCTGCCCGGCGGAGGCGGGCGACCAGCGGATAGATCCGGCAGCCCAGGCAGATCCCGAACGCCGCATTCAAGAACGCCGCGAACAGGGCGAAGCCGACGAAAACCGCGCCGACGACGGTGGAACCCGCCAGGAAACCCAGCAGGCCGACGGCACTGAAGACCAGGCCGAGTAATTGGGCGAACCGCAGCGGGGCCACGGGTTCGGTTTCGACGGTCGGACCGATGCGCGGTGCAATGAACGACGCGAAGATCCGGCCGTAGGGGTGCCGCCGCGGTCCATTGGCCGCGCCGATCGCGAAGACCACCGCCTGTAGACCGATGAGCACCGCGGCGACCGGCGTTGAAACGGCAGCGGCGAGCAGGACCAGGACCAGCACGCCGGTGGTAACCCAGGCGGCGAACCGCGGCCCGCGAACATCTACAACGGGAATTCCGGTTTCAACGATTGTGTTTCGAGAAATCGTGGACATTGTGCGTACTCCTGCGCTGAATGGTGCTGTTGGCGGGAAAAATGCCAGTTCGTCGGGGGATCGAGAGATCACTCGCACGACGGACGCAGGTCGGCATCAGAAATTCTGACGGAGCCGACCGCTCAGCCACACAGGCAGCAACAACCACCGAGGCGACACAGATCAACTGTGCGGCGTCGGGTGAGCATCAGCTCGTGGTTGGCTTGCACGCAGAGGAGTTTACCTGGTTCTGGCGGAGAATTGGACCCGGGGTCGGTCACAGTTGCTATGAACCCTTGTCACGCCCGGTTTTTCCGCCGTCAATAGCTATCCGCCGATGTTTATCCGACGGTCAGCGGTGCCAGCGCGGTCCGCAGATCGGCGGACTTGGGGACGCCGGAGATCCGGAATCGTTCCCGCCCTTCGATATCGAAGACGAAGGTGGTCGGCAGCGAGAGCACGTTGAGTTCCTTGGCCAGCGCGGGCTCGGCATCGATATCGATCTCGATATCCAGCGGCGGGCGTGGCGATCCGGCCAGATCCTCGGTCACCCCCGCGACCACCTTGCGCACGGCGGCGCACGGTCCACACCAGTCGGCGGAGAAGTGCAGCACCGCAGGACCGGAACTGTCGACCCCGACCGAGGCCAGCAGTTCGGTGCGTGCCGATTCGGCGCTCGTCTCGGTCTCGCTCGCGCGCATTTTGCCGTCGCGTCGTCGCAATGCAAAGCCGACCGCGATCGCGGCCGAAATCATCACTAGCAGAATTGTGATTTGAATCATGGTCGACGCAATCTGTCCAGATCGATGGTCACGTTCTCGGCCTTACCCTCGATGACGATCTGCCCGCCCGTTGCATAAACCTTGGTCGGCCGCAGCCCGAACGGCAGTTCGTTGGTATCGATGGTGCGGGTGAACTGCTCGAGTATCTTCGGGCGCTCGGCATCGGTGACGACCGCGGTCGTCGTGACGTCACCCGTGCCGCGGTAGATACTGGTCGCGATGATCTTGATCTGATCGCCGTCGACCCGCAGATCGGCCGTCACGCTCACATTGTCACCGCCGAGCGGTGCACCGGGCTTGCTCGGCGTCTTGCCCGGCATGGTGCCGGCGAGCAGGAGCTGACCCCCGGTGGTCATTCCGGATCCGCCCGACCCGCCCGTTCCGTCGGATTTGTCCCCCGGTGCCGAATGCACTTGCAGGTCGGGGATTTTGAACAGGCGACCGAGTTCGGTGGGCTCGAGCCGCATCGATCCCTCGACCCGATCCACCGGTACCGCACGCACATTCCCGTCGGTGAGATCGCCGACCGAAAGGTGTGCGCCGGTCAGCATCGCTCCGACCGAAATCTCACCCGGGATATCGGGACGCATGACGTGCGCGCGGACTTCGACACTCTGGTACCGGCCGTCGAACGCCTGGGTAAGAAATGGAAACCCATAAATGATCACGTCGGGATCCGCACTGAGATCGGCACCGACGCGCAGCGCGCGTGACACGCGGTACTCCGAGTAGGCGGCGACGCCGAAATCGATGACTACCGCCAGTCCTGCGAGGCACAGCAGCCCGATAATCAGCTTCCGCATGCAGGCCACAGTAATAGCAGGGCCGATCGCGGGCCGTCGCCAGCCCGGGCCAGATGGGGCAGTGGTCTACTCGGCGGTACGTTTCGGGTATCGAATGTCGTCCTCGAGGTGCCACACTGACCCCGGATGGCGAGGTCATCGGTGTTTACGCGCTAATCTTGCATCCGAATTACCTGTGATCAGCGACGTGGCCCCGGCAGTGTGGCTGTTGTCCGGAGCTATGAGATGGGAGGAGGGCTTGTGGAGCTGCTCCTGCTGACCTCCGACCCCAACCCCGAGTCGGTACTGCCTGCTCTGTCGCTGCTGGCGCACAATGTGCGCCCGGCGCCGACCGAGGTGGCGTCCCTGCTGGAGGCGGGGTCCGCGGATGTCGCGCTTGTCGACGCGCGTACCGATCTGGCCGCGGCCCGCGGCCTGTGCCGACTGCTCGGCAGCACCGGTTCCTCGGTGCCGGTGGTCGCCGTGCTCACCGAGGGCGGGCTGGTCGCCGTCAATGCCGACTGGGGCCTGGACGACATCCTGCTGCCCGGTACCGGACCGGCCGAATTGGACGCCCGACTGCGGCTGCTGGTCGGCCGCAACGGCGGTGTGGCGAGCCCGGAGAACACCGGCAAGATCACCCTCGGTGAACTGGTGATCGATGAGGGTACCTACACGGCGCGGCTGCGCGGTCGCCCGCTCGACCTCACCTATAAGGAATTCGAACTCCTCAAATACCTCGCGCAGCACGCGGGCCGGGTCTTCACCCGCGCCCAGCTGCTGCAGGAGGTCTGGGGCTATGACTTCTTCGGTGGCACCCGCACGGTCGATGTGCACGTGCGACGCCTGCGCGCCAAACTCGGCAGCGAATACGAATCGCTGATCGGCACCGTTCGCAATGTCGGCTACAAGGCCGTCCGCCCCGCCCGCGCCGCCAGCAAGGGCGAGCCCGTCACCTTCCCCGACGACGAAGCCGCCGAGGGCACCGATGGCTCCCAGTCGGTCACGGTCAACGGCTCCGTTCAATAGCGGACGATCGGAATTACCCACCGGGCTCGCGCGTTCGCTGCGGTGACGGGGCGGTACGACGAGGGAGACGTGACTCATGGGTGAGACGACACTGCAATGGAGCCAGCGGCTCGACGCCGAGGCGGCGCGCGCGGTGCGCGAACTGCTCGCGCGGGCGGCCGCGGCCGATGGTGTCGCGCCGGTCTCCGAACAGGCGGTGCTGTCGCTGACCGCGGCCGATGCCGAGGCCGAGCACTTGGTCGCGGTGCGTGACGATGTCATCGCCGGTTACGCGAATCTCGTTGCGGCACATAGCGAACACCCCGCAATGGCCGAGGTCGCCGTCGATCCCGCCGCCCGCGGCAATGGCATCGGGGCGGAATTGGTCAGCGCCGCATTGGCAAGGGGAGGACCGGGAGCTCGGGTGTGGGCGCACGGTGATCGGCCCGCGGCCAAGGCACTCGCGACCCGGCTCGGACTGCGCACCGCACGCGAGTTGTGGCAGATGCGGCGCCCATTGGCAACGCCAGAGCTACCCGAGTTGGCGGTACCGGATGGCATTGCGCTGCGGACCTACGAAGGCCCGGCCGACGATGCCGAACTGCTGCGCGTCAACAGCGCGGCCTTCGCCTGGCATCCGGAACAGGGTGGCTGGACCGAACGCGATATCGAGCTGCGGCGCGCGGAGTCCTGGTTCGACCCGAAAGGGCTGTTCATCGCGGTGGATCCGGCCGATCCGGACCGCATCCTCGGATTCCATTGGACCAAGGTGCATTACGAACAGAGCCCGCCGATCGGCGAGGTCTATGTGGTCGGTATCGATCCGGTCGCGCAGGGTCGGGGGCTGGGCCGTCTGCTCACCCTCGCTGGCCTGCACTACCTGCGGGAACGGGATCTCGCGGAGGTGCTGCTCTACACCGAGGCGGATAACGCCGCGGCGGTGCACACCTACACTCGACTCGGTTTCGCTCCGGCACACATCGACGTCGCGTATTCGGCCCGTGACTGAATAACAAGCGGCTCGCCGGGGTCACTCGAGTAACACTGGGGCAAATGTCACACAAAACGCGCCCGATCGCGCCGGGGTGTTCACCCTGTGTTCACTCAGCTTGGTCCAACTGTCAACCGAGCGACCTTACGTTACATACGGGCGGCGCAGTTGCCGCCTGGTGCGCTAGTTCCCCGCGAACGGCACCACGAAACCCGCCCGGGCCGGTGAGGGACCGGGCGTGTCGAACGCGATTCCCGGAGGAATAGTGAACCTCAAGCGCAGCAGCGCCATGATCGGTGTGCTGGCGGCCGTCGCCATGCCCCTGGCCGCCTGTGGCAGTGATGACAACTCGACCAGCGGCGACACCAGCAACGTCGCCAAGGTCGACGTTGCCTGCGGTGGCAAGAAGGCCCTCAAGGCCAGCGGCTCCTCGGCGCAGAAGAACGCCATGGAGCGCTTCATCGCCGCCTACGAGGGCAACTGCAGCGGCCAGACCCTCAACTACACCTCCAGCGGTTCGGGCGCCGGTGTCAACGAATTCCTCGGTGGCCAGACCGACTTCGCCGGTTCCGACTCGCCGCTGAGCGACAAGAAGGGTGAGCCCGCCAAGGCGCAGGAGCGCTGCGGTGCCCCGGCTTGGAACCTGCCGACCGTCTTCGGCCCCATCGCGGTCACCTACAACATCGACGGCGTGAGCGACCTCGTGCTCGACGGCCCGACCCTGGCCAAGGTCTTCACCGGCGCCATCACCTCCTGGGATGCCCCCGAGGTCAAGGCACTGAACCCGAAGGCCACCCTGCCGTCCGGCCCCATCGCGGTGATCTTCCGTTCCGACGAGTCGGGCACCACCGACAACTTCCAGCTCTACCTCGACGCCGCCTCCGATGGCGCGTGGGGCAAGGGCGCCGGCAAGACCTTCAACGGCGGTGTCGGTGAGGGCGCCAAGGGCAACGAGGGCACCTCGGCCGCCATCAAGAGCACCAAGAACTCGATCACCTACAACGAGTGGTCCTTCGCCAAGGCGCAGAACCTGGCGATCGCGCAGATCGTCACCTCGGCCTCCAAGGACCCGGTCAAGCTGACCCCGGAGTCCGCGGCCAAGGCCGTCGACAGCGTGAAGATCAAGGGTGAGGGCAACGACCTGGTGCTCGACACCTCATCGTTCTACAAGCCGACCGCGGCCGGTGCCTACCCGATCATCCTGCCGACGTACGAGATCGTCTGCTCGAAGTACGCCGACGCCGACACCTCCAAGGCGGTCAAGGCATTCCTGACCTCGGCCGTCAACAACGGCCAGAAGGGTCTGGACACCGCGGGCTACGTCTCGATCCCGGACAAGTTCAAGACCAAGCTGACCACCGCCATCGCCGCCATCAACTGATAGCCGCCACGCCATGACCGTGCACCCTGAGGTGACCGCCGCGGGCCAGTCGGACTCGACTGGCCCGCGGGCGGCTGGAGATACTGCCCCTATGTCGAGTGAACCGAGCACCGAACCGGCCTCACCGAAGGATCCGGCTGCCGCGAAGGCAAGGAAAGGCCACAGCCAAGGGGCCGAGGTCGTCTTCCGGTCGCTAGCGACCGCGGCGGGTGCGACGGTCGTGGCGGCCATCGCGCTGATCGCCCTGTTCCTCCTGATCCGGGCCTGGCCCTCGATCATGGCGAACGAGGCGAACTTCTTCACCAGCACCGAGTTCAGCACCACCAATGCCGACCATCTGCGGTTCGGCATTCGGGACCTGCTCATGGTCACGGTGCTGAGCTCGGTACTGGCACTGGTGATCGCGGTGCCGATCGGTGTCGGCATCGCGCTGTTCCTGACCCACTATTCGCCGAAGCCGATGGCGCGTCCGTTCGCAATGCTCGTCGATCTGCTGGCGGCGGTGCCGTCGATCGTGTTCGGTCTGTGGGGCTTCCTGGTGCTCGCGCCACGATTGGAACCCGTCGAGACCTTCCTCAACGACAAGCTCGGCTGGTTCTTCCTGTTCTCCGACGGCAATGTGTCGATCTCCGGCGGCGGCACCATCTTCACCGCGGGCGTGGTGCTCGCGGTAATGATCCTGCCGATCATCACCTCGGTCTCCCGTGAGGTCTTCAACCTGACGCCCATCTCGCACATCGAGGCAGCGCAGGCGCTCGGCGCGACCAAATGGGAGATGGTCCGGATGACGGTGCTGCCCTATGGCCGCAGCGGTGTGATCGCCGGATCCATGCTCGGCCTCGGCCGTGCGCTCGGTGAGACGATCGCGGTGCTGGTCATTCTGCGCACCTCGGCGCAGGCCGGACACTGGTCGCTGTTCGACGGCGGCTACACCTTCGCCTCCAAAATCGCTGCCGCCGCTTCGGAATTCAGTCAGCCACTGCCGACCGGTGCCTATATCGCGGCTGGCTTCGTGCTCTTTGCACTGACCTTCATCGTCAATGCGCTCGCGCGGCTCGTATCCGGTGGAAGGGTGAACGGGTAATGACCACCACGACTCTCGACAAGCCGGTCAAGGCACCCACCTTCCGGCATGTCAGCACGGCCCGCCGGATCAAGAACAATATCGCCACCGGAGTGGTCTGGCTCTGCTTCGCCATCGCACTCGTGCCGCTGGTCTGGGTGCTGTTCATGGTGGTGTCGAAGGGCCTCGAATCTGTCGTCTCGCCGGACTGGTGGCAGAAATCGCAGAAGGGCATCCTGCCGGATCAGACCGGTGGCGGTGTGTATCACGCGATCTACGGCACCATCGTGCAGACCCTCGTCGCCGCGATCATCGCGGTGCCGCTGGGCATCATGGCCGCGGTGTACCTGGTCGAATACGGACGTGGCGTGCTTGCCAAGGTGACCACCTTCATGGTGGACATCCTCGCGGGTGTGCCGTCCATCGTCGCGGCCCTGTTCATCTTCGCGCTGTGGATCGCGACATTCGGCTTCCCGCAGAGCTCGTTCGCGGTATCGCTGGCCCTGGTGCTGCTGATGCTGCCGGTGGTGATCCGCAGCACCGAGGAAATGCTGAAGCTGGTGCCCGACGAATTGCGCGAGGCGTCCTACGCACTCGGAATTCCGAAGTGGAAGACCATTGTTCGGATCGTCGTACCGACCGCGGCGCCCGGCATGATCAGCGGCATCCTGCTCTCACTGGCCCGCGTGATGGGTGAGACCGCTCCGGTGCTGGTGCTCGTCGGCTACAGCAAGTCGATCAACACCAACCTCTTCGACGGCAATATGGCCTCGCTGCCGCTGTTGATCTACCAAGAGTTGGCGAATCCGGAGCCTGCGGGCCGGGCGCGGGTGTGGGGTGCGGCGCTGACGCTCATCCTGCTGATCGCCCTGCTGTACGCGGCGGCCGCGGTCGTCAACAAGCTGCTCACGCGGAACCGATGACCGCATGAGCGGGTCAGGCCCGGAGGAGGCGGCTTGCGTAATCACGTAGGGCCCCCGGCTCATGCAAATTCATTACAGCGAAACGGATATTCAGATGGCCAAGCGGATCGACGTCAAAGACCTGAACATCTACTACGGCAAATTCCACGCGGTTGCCGATGTCAAGCTGTCGGTATTGCCGCGCAGCGTGACCGCCTTCATCGGCCCGTCCGGTTGCGGTAAGTCCACCGTGCTGCGTTCGCTCAACCGGATGCACGAGGTGACCCCGAATGCCCGCGTCGAGGGCGCGGTGCTGCTCGACGGCGAGGACATCTACGGCTCGCAGGTCGACCCGGTCGGCGTGCGCCGCACCATCGGCATGGTGTTCCAGCGCCCGAACCCGTTCCCCACCATGTCGATTCGCGACAATGTGGTGGCCGGGCTCAAGCTGCAGGGTGTGCGCAACAAGAAGGAGCTCGACGAGGTCGCCGAGCGCTCGTTGCGGGGCGCCAACCTCTGGAACGAGGTCAAGGACCGTCTCGATAAGCCGGGTGGCGGCCTCTCCGGTGGTCAGCAGCAGCGTCTGTGCATCGCGCGTGCGATCGCGGTATCGCCCGATGTGCTGCTGATGGACGAGCCATGTTCGGCGCTGGACCCGATCTCCACCCTGGCGATCGAGGACCTGATCACCGAGCTGAAGAAGGAATTCACCATCGTCATCGTCACCCACAACATGCAGCAGGCCGCGCGCGTGAGTGATCAGACCGGCTTCTTCAACCTGGAGGCGCAGGGCAAGCCGGGCAAGCTGATCGAGATCGACGATACCGAGAAGATCTTCTCCAACCCGGGCCAGAAGGCGACAGAGGACTACATCTCCGGTCGCTTCGGATAGCGGCTCCCCCGCCTCCCCGCACCTTCAGGCGCCGGACTCAGGTGCCCGAAGGTGACGTTGGCGGCTGGCGGAGCACCTGAGCCCGTACCCGGCGGGTTACCCATGGGCTCGCGAAATCAGTGGAACCGGCTGAAATGGGAAAGGCCCGCGCTACGGCGCGGGCCTTTTTGCTCTGTCGGCAAATGTAACTTGTTCGAGCTGTATGAACGCCGCGCCGTCGTCCCCGGTTTGCGCCTGGATCCAGTGGATCCGGCGATCGGAGCGACGGCGCGGGCGTGCCTTGTCCCGTTGCGGGGATGTTCGCGTGCGTGCCCTGGTTTTGCTTGGTCCGGCGAGCGGTTCGCCGGGATCAGGCCTCGGCGTCGGCGTCCGGCGGCAGCACGCCGGTGACCAGGAAGATCACGCGACGGCCGATCTCCACCGCGTGGTCGGCGAAGCGCTCGTAGTAGCGGCCGAGCAGCGTCACGTCGACGGCCGCGGCGACCCCGTACTTCCAGTCGCGGTCCATCAGCAGGGTGAACAGGTGACGGTGCAGATCGTCCATCGCCTCGTCGTCCTCATTGAGCTGGGCGGCGCGCTCGGGATCGCGAGTCTCGAGCACCTCCCTGGCGCTCTCGCCCATATTCACCGCGATGCGGCCCATCTCGGCGAAGTAGCCGTTCACCGCCTCGGGGAGCGCGTGATTGGGGTGGCGCCTACGGGTCACCTTGGCGACGTGCAGCGCCAGCGCGCCCATTCGGTTCACATCCTGGACGATCTGGATCGCACTCACGACCTGCCGCAGATCGCCCGCCACCGGTGCCTGCAGCGCAAGCAGGGCAAACGCCTTCTCCTCGGCGTCGGTGATCATTTCGGAGATTCGGTCGTCCTCGCTGATCACCGACTCAGCCAGGGTGAGGTCGGCCTGGAGCAGTGACTGGGTGGCCCGGTCCATCGCCGAACCCGCCAGACCAGCCATCTCGCCCAGCAGGTGGGCAAGATCGGCCATTTGCTCGTTGTAGATGACACGCATGAAATCAGACATTAGTGCCCACTGCTGACCTAGTCACCAACGCAGGGTTAATGGGTGGTGCCGAACATTAGCGACGGTGTTGCCCCAGTTCGGGGCCATACCTACTTGCAGGTGTCGTCGGCGGTATCAGTGCGCCCAGAACTGGCACGAAATGTGATCTGCCTGACTATGACGTGGCTCGTGGGTGCATACACGACTGTTCGCCTTGCACAGAACTCCCGTGTGAGCGTGCGGAAACCGCGTACCCACACGGGAGTTCAGCCCGGATCAGGCTCGATTGTCTACGCCTGCCACTGCTTAGGTCCAGTATTGATAGCTTTCGCCGCCGTCGTACTCGCAGTTGTCACTGACCCGGATTCCTAGGTGTGCAGTGCTTCTCCGGTCTTCCTCGCACTGTTGGTAAGTCGGAGACTTATGCCAGTTCGTAGCCCAATCCGGCTTTTCGGCTTGCGCTGGCCCTGCGAGCAACGTCAGAGCGGCCGCTGATGCGGCTGCGGTGAAGGTTAGTTTGCGTAGCACTGAAACCCCTCCCTGTGTGTTGTAACCGTGCTCACTCTACCCCGCGATGATCATCGCTGAAGCGAATATTGTTGCAGCAGTGCGTGATCCGAGGCCACGGCTGTTGCAGTGGCCAGGTCTGAGTCGGCTGGCCGGAGATTTCGGCGAGCTACTTGCAGGTGTCGTCGGCGGCGTTGACGTGCTCCAGATCCGAGGGCAGTGTGACCGGTGCCGCACTCGATACCGTGACCGACACATTCGAGATCGGATCACCGACCGGCGTCGGAGTCTTCACGGTGCCCGCGTAGTCGGCGCCGATCACAACCTCGACGATGCCGCCGAGATCCTTCGCTTCCTCCAGGGTCGCCCCGGGCAGGGAGCTGGCCACCGTGGCCGCCTCGGCCTCATGGCCGGACCCGAAGCGGACCTTGGTGGCGACCTCGGAATTCCCGCCGGAGTAATTGCCGGTGTTGTAGATCTGGAAGCCCTGGTTGCCGAGTTTGGTCGCCGCCTTATTGGCCACGCCCGGCGTCCCCGAACCATTGGAGACCAGCAGCGACACCGTGCCCGGATCGACCGCGAACAGCTTCGGCGGCGCCGGTTGGGCCGACGGGATCGATCCGGGGGCCGGAGCCGACTTCTTCTCGCCCGGCAGTGGCTGGTCATCGATGACGGCGCGGAAGATCGCCTTGATATCGGACTCGCGGGGGATCTCATTGCCGTATGAGGTGGTGCCTGCGGTGGGGATGGTCAGGAAGGTGACCGCGCCCGCATCCACCTTCTGCAGTGAGCGACCGAGCGTCAGCAGGTCGCTTGTATCGACCTTGTCTACCCAGGTGTGTTTGGTGAATGCATCTATGAACCCGCGCAGCTTGCCAGGGTCGAACAGCACCTTGCTGGATAGCGCGCCGCGTAGCAGCGAGGCGAGGAACCGCTGCTGGCGGTTGATTCGGTCGTAGTCGCTACGCTCCTCGCCGTAGACATGCCTGGCTCGCACATAGTTGAGTGCAGTCTCACCATTGATGTGCTGCCTACCCGGGTTCTCCAAAACCGTGCCGAGGATCCCGTCGACGATCGGCTTCGTGGCGCACACGTCGACCCCGCCCACCTGGTCGACCATCGCCTCGAATCCGGCGAAGTCGATGCTGATGAAGTGCCCGATCGTCAGACCGGTCATCTTTCGGATCACATTCACCAAGCACTTCGGTCCGCCGAGGGCATAGACAGCGTTCAGCTTGTCACCCATTGCCGAGGGGAAGACCTCGTTGGTGTACGCGACCTTGTCGTTGTCCCAGCCATTGCACTGCGGCCGCGTGACATCGAGATCGCGCGGGAATGAGACGACCACGACCCGTGACCTGTTCTTTGGGATATTGACCAGCATGACAGTGTCAGCGCGCGAGCCTTCGGCATCGTCGGTCGACCCCGCACCCACCTGACCGTTGGCTCCCACACGGGTGTCGGTTCCAACGAGGAGGAAGTTCTCATCGCCGAGCTGTGCGCCCGAGTCGACGACATCCTCGGGATGGTCGTCGAGCGCGGAGACCTGGGTGAAGCCGTTGGCGGTCGAACGCAGATAGCTCCAGCCCGCGCCGGTAACCAGGAGCGAGACCACCGCGCAGATCGTCATGGTGGCCCGGCCCGCCAGTTGCAGCCGCTTACTGCGGCGCTGCCGACTCGCAGCGAGCCGGGACAGGCCGACGCGGGTCGATGCCGCGGCCGTCTTGGGGGCCTCCGAATCGGTGGTCGGCCAGCCGTTGGCGCGCTTTTTGGCGGGCGGTGTGTCCTCGACCGGGGGAATGACATCGGTGACGACCTCGGGCGGCTCATTCTCGCCGGACGCGGTCGCGGTACGGCGCTTCGCGGGGTGGGCGGCCGTCGAGGTACCCGCGATGTCGTCGACAACCGCGGAGGACCCGGCTCTGCGAGTGGTGCCGGACGCGCGAGGCGGCGCGTCCGCCTTGCTGGCCGCTGGGGTACTCGATGTGCGGGGCGGTGCGTCGGCCTTGCGTCCGGCCGGGATGCCCGACGTGCGCGATGGCGCGTCCGCTTTCGGCCCGGCTGGCATGCCCGATGTGCGGGGCGGTGCGTCGGCTTTGCGTCCGGCCGGGATGCCCGACGTGCGAGGCGGTGCGTCCGCTTTCGGCCCGGCTGGCATGCCCGACGTGCGGGGCGGTGCGTCGGCTTTGCGACCGGCTGGCATGCCCGATGTGCGCGGCGGTGTGTCCGCCTGACGTCCGGCAGGGGCACTCGATTTGCGCGGCGGCATATCGGACTGGCGCGCGGAGTCCGCGGACCGGGACGGGGCGGATTCCGGGGGGTTCGGAGCGGCGCTCTCGGACCGCCGCCTGCGTCCGGAGCGTTCGTTGTCGACCTTCTGGACCAGGTCCTGAACCGTCAGCGGGGCCGAGCCGGGTTCGGAATCGTTATGTCGGGCTCTGCGGGACGACCGTGCGCCGTCCCGGTCGGTGTTATCCGCCGTGGGATAGCGCTCCCACGGGGCGCGACCTCCGGGCCGTGGCGACTGCCCGTGCCGATCGTCACCCACTAACGAACCTCGCTTTTCGTCTCTGCTGCCGTTTCGGCCGCTTTCGACCGGCATGACCGATTCCGCCAATGATAACGATTCCGCCACGGCGAGCCAGCCCAGTGCGAAATCAACAGGCCGCAGAGGTGTTTCGGAACTGCGTGCGCGCTGGTGGGAGGGTTTTTGACGATCGTATTTCATTTCGAGTGCGCACCGATCGCGCCGGTGTGACCGATGCACCTTGCACGAGACGATCCCGTAGCGATTGCTTGCAGGTCGTTCGAAAGGATCCCGTAGCGACTGCTTGCAGGTCGCTCGAAAGGGTCAGCCGCCGCTGTGCATCAGATCGGCACCCGCTGGAACGGCCGGATCGTCCGGATCGTCGAGCCAGCCGTGCGGCAGCGCCACCTTGCCCGGTGACCCCTGGCGGCCGCGTGGACCTTCGGCATCGCGGGGGAACGGTGCGGTCGGGTCGAGTTCGCCGATGAGATCCTGCAATTGGGTGAGACTCGACACAGTGGCGAAGCTGCGGCGCAGCTCGGCGCCGACCGGGAAGCCCATCAGATACCAGGCCATATGCTTGCGCAGATCGCGCATGGCCTTGTCCTCGCCGAGATGTTCGGCGAGCAGCGCGCCGTGCCGATATAGCACCTCGCCGACCCGGCCGAGATTCGGCGCCTCGGGCAGTGCTTCGCCGCGCAGTGCCGCTTGCAGTTCGGCGAACAGCCACGGGCGGCCGAGGCAGCCGCGCCCGACAACCACTCCGTCGCAACCGGTTTCGTCCATCATGCGTACCGCGTCGGCGGCGGAAAAGATATCGCCGTTGCCGAGGACCGGGATCGTGGTGACGGCTTCCTTGAGTCGGGCGATCGCGGTCCAGTCGGCGTGGCCCGAATAGCGCTGTGCGGCGGTGCGGGCGTGCAATGCGACGGCCTTGGCACCCTCGGCCTCGGCGATGCGGCCTGCGTCCAGGTAGGTCAGGTGGTCATCGTCGATGCCGATGCGGAACTTCACCGTCACCGGGACACCGGCCGGTTCGGCACCCGAGACCATGGCCTTGACGATCTTGCTGAACAGCGCGCGCTTGTACGGCAGCGCCGCGCCGCCACCCAGCCGGGTGACCTTCGGTACCGGGCAGCCGAGATTGAGATCGATGTGATCGGCCCAACCCTCGCCGACAATGATCCGCACGGCCTCGCCGAGTGTGGCCGGATCCACGCCGTACAGCTGCATCGAGCGCGGATGCTCATCCTCGTCGAAGGACATCATGTGCAGCGTCTTCTCATTGCGCTCCACCACCGCGCGCGCGGTGATCATCTCGCACACATAGATCGATGTGGAGCTGCCGAACTCCCGGCACAGCTTGCGGAACGCCAGATTCGTAATGCCCGCCATCGGCGCGAGCACCACCGCCGGATCGACCGGATACGGCCCGATCCGCAGCATGCTCTTGGCCTCAGCGGTAATAGTCACGCCCACCAGTGTCTCATCCGCCCCGAGGCAGCGCCGATGCCACCGCTGTCCGATATGCGCTGGCGCACGCCGGTTCGGCGCGATACGACCTATTGGTCGCGGAGTCTGCGGTGGTAGATCTCGCGTACGGCGGGATCGGGCTGGGCATAGGCCGTTGTCGCGCCGGTGAATTCGGCGACGAGCAGCTGGGCGCGGTAGGGCAGCAGCTGGGCCGACTTGATAATGGCCGCGAGTCTGCGCGGGACGGTGATCAGCGGCTTGTTCGTCCGTACCGATTGCACGATCGCCTGCGCGACATCCTCCGGATCCACTGTGGTCAGCGGTGTGATCCAGTTCGGCATATTGGCACCGGCCGATAGTTCGGTGCGGACGATGCCGGGCAGCACCGCGCCGACGTGCACACCGTGCTCCTTCATCTCCAGGTGCAGCGCCGAGGTGAACCCGACGACCGCGTGTTTGGTCGCACAGTAGGTGGCCAGGCCCGGAAAGCCCTGTGTCCCGGCCAAGGACGCGATATTGATCAGATGTCCGCTGCCGCGGTCCTTGAACCGTTGGACCGCGAGCCGGGAGCCGTGGATCACCCCGTTGAGGTTGATATCGATGATCCGATCGGTCATCTTCTCGTCCTCATCAGCAAACAGGCCGGTCGGCATGATTCCGGCATTATTGACGAGTACGTCCAATGGCCCGAGTTCGCTGTCCACGGTGTCGAGGAATGCGGCGAAGGCGGCGCGATCGGTCACATTGAGCGGCAGACCGACGATCTTGGCATCCGGATCCGCACCCAACTCCGCCGCCGTCTTCGCCACCAGTTCGACATCGATATCGCCGATCGCGACCGCGGCGCCCGCCGCGAGGAATGCCTCGGCGGTGGCGCGTCCGATACCGCGCGCCCCTCCGGTGATCGCGACGACCTTGCCGGTGAGCGTCCCGTTGTCCTTCGATGTGTTGGACATGTCCTCGGCCTCCTACGGTCCTATGACGGTGGCCGGTCGGCGCAGCGCGCCGTCGGCGGCAATACCTTCAGTGTCGAGGTTTGCGGCCGGATCGTCGGCGGATTCGGAATAGCTTTCGAGCTGGCTGCACACTCCCGGTGCGCCGAGGGTGCCAGGACCTTCTCAGACGCCCTCAGTAGCCTGTTACTCGCGGGTATCGCCCGTGACCACCACACTCATCGGAGAGGGCGAATGACGGAACGGATCGAGGGCACCGCATCAGCCGGGGACGGCGACTCCGGTATGGAGTCGGACAAGACTGCCGAGACGAGGGCATCCGATACGAAGGCCGATTCGTCCGGGCAGCGGTCGGACCGGCAGTCGGGAACCGTATCGATTCGCGTCTCCACCGTGGTCACCGGCGTCGTAATCGGTGCATTGGTGATCGCAGTCGGCATATTGACCGGATTGCTGTGGTCGGCGCGCAGCGATCTCGCCGAGCAAAAGGATCGGGCGGCCGCGGATAAGAAGGCCGAACAGGTCGCCAGCGAATATGCGGTCGGCGCGGCCACCGTCAATTACCAGGACATTCCGTCCTGGGTGGCCAAGCTGAAGGCAAATACCGTTCCGCAGCTGGCAAATAAGTTCGATGCGACCGCGCCCAAGCTCGAACAGATTCTGGTTCCGTTGAAGTGGACCTCCACCGCCGCGCCGATTACCGCAAAGGTGATGTCGGAACAAGGCGGTGTCTACAAAGTCGACGTGTTCGTAAATGTGAGTTCGACGAATGCGCAGAGCCCAGAGGGCGCGCAGACAACGGTGACCTACAACGTCGCACTGGATAAGAACTCGGATTGGAAGATCACCGATGTCGGCGGTGTCGACGGCGCACTGCCGATGAAGTAGGGCCGCCGCGAGTTTCGGTGGTTGAACCTAAAAACTCGCCGACGAGATCGGCGTTGCCGGATATAAACGCGCCGCCGCCGGAGAAATCCGGCGGCGGCGCGTTGTCGTTTGCGGGGTCGAGATCAGCTGGCAACCCCGGCCAGCTCCCGCTTCTTCGCCTCGCGGGCGAGCATGCGGTCGCGCTGCTCTTCGAACTTGATGACGTCCTGGCCCAGCTTCTCCAGGAACAGACCGAGCCGCTCGCGGACGGCCTCACCGCGCGCGGTGAAGTCGGTGCGCTCGAAGATGTTCCACTTCTTGAGCACCGGCTGCACCACCTCTTCGAGGTGCTGGCGCAGGTCGTAGATGCCGTGCTTGGCCATCAGCACGCCGTTGCGGCGGAAGTTGGGCATACCCGCGCCGGGCATCTGGAAGTTCTCCAGGATCAGAGTGATCGCCTCGAGCGCCTGGTCGGGGGACAGGTCGAGGGCCGCGCCGCACATGTTGCGGTAGAAGATCATGTGTAGGTTCTCGTCGGCGGCGACGCGCTGCAGCATGCGGTCGGCGATCGGATCGTCGCAGACCCTGCCGGTATTGCGGTGGCTGACCCGGGTGGCCAGCTCCTGGAAGGTCACGTACGCGACCGAATGCAGGAAGCCCGCATCGGCCTCGGTGGGGGAGGCGAAGCCGTTGGTCATGTGGACCATGCGCGCTTCCTCGAGCGCCACGGGATCGACGCCACGGGTGACAACGAGGTAGTCGCGCATGACGATGCCGTGGCGGTTCTCCTCGGCCGTCCAGCGGCCGACCCAGGTGCCCCAAGCGCCGTCCTGGGAGAAGTTCTCAGCGATCTCGCGGTGGTAGGAGGGCAGGTTGTCTTCGGTCAGCAGATTCGTGATCATGGCCGCCTTCGCGACCTCGTTCAGTCGGGACTGCTCGGGGTCCCAGTCCACGCCGCCGAGTGCCGCGAAGTTGCGGCCTTCATCCCACGGGACATAGTCGTGCGGATGCCATTCCTTTGCCATGGAGAGGTGCCGGTTGACGTTTTCTTCGGCAACCGGCTCCAACTCCGTGAGCAGCTCGAGTTGAGTCAGATCCCTTGCCATATACAAGCCCTTCATGTGTGCGTGGCGCTCTTGCTGGTCAGTCCCCTGGGTAGACCGTGTCGATGCGGCCATACCTTACGGCACCGTAGGTGTGATGCGAAACGCATCCGGCCGACAAAGAACACGTCGTGATAGACGTCATACGCCAACGTTGGCGTACGACAACCATCCCGAGTGTAGGTGGTTGGTTCGCGCGAGGGGTCTATCGCTATGGCCCGAGAGTCGTTAGCCCAGCGTGGGACATCGCACAGAGTCGGGAGTGTCGGCGCGGGCGAGCTTCCGCGTTTGCGCCAGAAAAGACCGTCCGGCGCGCTTCCGAGCGCACCACCTGCGTTCTCGGCCAACGCTTCTCCGATCGCGCCCCCGCTGCCGCCGCTGTTGCTGCTGCCGCCGAGCATGTCGCCGATGCCGCCGCCCGACTGTGTCCGCGGCGCCGCCGTGCCGTCACCGCCGCGGGTCAACTGCTCGCTGGGCCAGCACGGAGCCAGCATTGGCAGCAGCTTGGCGACCAGGTCGTTGCCGACGGTGCCCGCGGTCGCGCCGAGCGCGCTGATCACCGCGTTCTGCTTCGCGCCGAAGACCTTGTCGACGATCTTCGACCCGCTGGCGATATCGACCTTGTCGACTTCCGCCGCGCCCTCGCCTTCGACGAGTTCGCCGTGCTGGTCCAGCGCGCCGATCAGAGCGCCGCCGGTTCGGTCGCGTTGGCCGGTAATCCGCCGAAGGCGGTCGGCAATGCCACCTTTACCGCATTCGTCGCAGCGGGTTGGTCGACACCCAACTTGTCGGCGAGCTGTGCAATGGGAACTTGGGAGAGCAGATCATCGAAGGGCGTCATCGTCTCCACCTGTTATCGAGGGATGTCCCCAGGTGTGCGGGGACGTGCCCGCGGTATGGGAAAGCCTGCCCGCAAATGTGCCGATTCGCGGTCGGTGCCGACGTACGTCGGGTGTGCGAAGGGACCGAAAAAGACTCAGGCGTCCGGTATGAAACCGGACGCCTGATGCGGTGCCCCCAGTAGGGCTCGAACCTACGACCTGCGGATTAAAAGTCCGTAGCTCTACCAACTGAGCTATAGGGGCGCGGAGGGACAGTGTAGTTGGCTCGGCGCGGATCGGGTAACCGGGGGCGGGACGCGGCGGGTGGGCCGCGGTTCGGTTCGCTCGGGGTTGCCGGGGTCGGGGGCGAGTCATGCTGGTGTAGCGGGTAACACGGCGCGTGGGCGCGGCGATGCTGCGGGGAAACGTTTGGTGCCCAGCTTTGTTCATTTCGCCCGTGCCGGGCTACCATCCAATCATGTTGCGTACCAATGTCTTTGGATTTGCGGGGGGTGTAGGGTCAGCGCACGGGGGGACGCAGCGAGGCGGCTGGCCGGTGTCGCGCGGTCGGCGCCGCGGCGATCGGTGCGCTGGTCGACTCGGGTGAACGGTGCTGCGTCGCTGCCGAATTCGGAAATCAAAGCGGCTCGATCGCGTGATTGCGCGATGTTAGCTGTAACAGATATCCGGATGTTTCGTCCGCTCGAGTCTTCGGTTTGCCGCGTGTCGGATGGCCTATCCGGGTACGGTGACGACTTGGTGAATTACGGAGGAATCGCCGACTTACCCGGCGATCCGGAATTCGGCTTATCGTTGTTGTGCCCGAACGTGTCGCGACCGGTACGGCCGATCGTGACTTCCTACGAGTCGACGCCGGGGGAGGCAGATCCGAGACGAAGTAATGCCCAGGTGCGCACCCCCTGCGGCGCACCTGGGCAGGAAAACTATACCAGCTGGTGTGTTTCAGGATTTCCGCAAGTTTTCGTACCGAAAGTTTGAAACTGGGCGAAATCCCGGTTTGAAGTATTGATAAAACTCATAACTTCGCGCCAAGGGTCCGTTCCATTGGGGGGCACCGTTTGGCGGCGAGTAGGCTTCGGAGGCGTTTCGAGCATGGCACGGCAGCAAGAGCGGGCCCGCCGGACACGCGCGGCGATAATCAGGTCCGCCGCCGTTGAGTTCGGGAAGAGCGGCTATGCCGCTGCATCGCTCAACCGCATATTGGAAGGTTCACGCGCCACCAAGGGCGCCATGTACTTTCATTTCGATTCCAAGGAAGATCTGGCACGCGCCGTACTCGATACCGCGGTCGAACGATACCGGGCATCGGCCGAACGTTGGCTTGCCAGAACCGATCTCGGTCCGCTCGACGTGCTGCACGGGATGATCGACGAGATGGCGTTGCGGCTCGAGCACGACATCATCGTGCAGGCCGAATTCCGGCTGATCATCGAACCGGACTTCTATCGCGATGTGCAGACCGGTGGCGGCCGGATCCTCGGCCGCGCGACCAGGGCGCTCGCGATCCGGGCCATCGATCAGGGGCAGCTGCGCTCCGACGCCGACCCGGACCGCTTCACTCGCACCCTCTCCGCCGCGCTGGCCGGCCAGCGCTACCTGGTGGACATCCTCGGCAACGGGGTCGATCTACGCGCCCGGTTCCAGGAAGCGCTCGAGGTCGTGGTCGAGGCGATGGCCACCCAAGAGTGGGAGGAGAAGTTCCGCAATGACGGCTGGCGCGCCCAGGCCCGGCTGGAAGAGCTGGGATTGGGAGCCTGAACAGCCGATTTGGGAAACATGGCCGGTCTGTCATAAGCTATCCCAGCTCCCAACGGACACCCGTTGAAGCCGATCCGGAGAAATCCGGGGCGAGCCCCCTTCGTCTAGCGGCCTAGGACGCCGCCCTTTCAAGGCGGTAGCGCGGGTTCGAATCCCGTAGGGGGTACGGTCTTCGGATCGTTGGAAGTAACGCAAGGCCCTGTGGCGCAGTTGGTTAGCGCGCCGCCCTGTCACGGCGGAGGTCGCGGGTTCGAGTCCCGTCAGGGTCGCAAGTGAGCGCCGGAGCAATCCGGCGTTTCGCGTATGGCATTCACCACGGTGCCTGCGGCCAGGTAGCTCAGTTGGTACGAGCGTCCGCCTGAAAAGCGGAAGGTCGCCGGTTCGATCCCGGCCCTGGCCACTCGTCGCGAGGAGCCCCTGTCCGCAGAAAGCGCGGACAGGGGCTCCTCGTCTTTTATTTTGTGGGGTGCAACCCCACACCCGCTCGGCGGGGCTCTCGCCCCCCGAACTCCCCGCCTGCCCGGAGTGCCGTTTCTCGGCCAGCGCCCGGCCCCGCCCCGCCCCGCCTCGGCCAGTGCCCCGCCTCGGTCGGTTCGCTCATCGATAGCCTCGACTGTTCTCCGAAACTCTTGCCTGCGTCTTTGAGGTTCGCTATCGAAAATTTGTTCGATTCGAGGTAGTCTCCGCTCATGCCGGACAGTTCTCGCCTCGACCGGGCACGGACGAACCTCGAACAGGTTCGCGGGCAACTCCTCGACGCCGCCGCATTCGGCAAGCATCTGACTCCCGAGCAGTTGGAGAACGCGGCCGGAAAGATCGGCGAGGGGATGCGGATCTACGTCGAGGCGACGCAGGGGCGCGCTCACGGATAGATCACCGGTCCGCACCGACTGCGCATGAGCCGGGATGGCCGGAAATCTCGGTGCGGTGATCATGGTGGTGCAATGCTGGGGGCATGGCGGAGAAGTGGTACTACTGCTTGAAGCATCAGCGGGCCGAGAACGGGAAGCAGTGTTGGTTCCGGGATCGGATGGGGCCCTACCCGGATCAGCGGACGGCCGAGCGGGCCTTGGAGATCGTGCATGCGCGCAATGCCAGCGAGGATGCCCGGGATCGGGATTGGCGCGACGGGCAGAAGTGAGGGCGCGTCAGGGGTGGTGTGGGGCAACTGATTTCATCCCAGGAGCGGGGCGGCGGGCCGGAGTGCCCGGGCGGTGGGCGGTGCGATCTGCGAGGTAGTCGGCATGTCGCCGGAAAACGGGCGGTGACGGGAGCCCGTATGCGCTCAGGAGCTGTTTAGGTCGATCAAGTACGGTTCTTTGCAATCAGACGAATGCTCGGGGTCCTGTCGTGGGTCAGCGGGCTGGAACAGGTGAGCAGGGAGGGCGACCCTTGAGGGTTACCGTTGTTGTGCCGACCTACAACGAGCGGGAAAATCTGCCGGTTGCGGTGGAGCGGCTGACGGCGCTGCCGGTGCCCGACCTGCATGTGCTCGTGGTGGATGACAATTCGCCGGACGGTACCGGTGAGGTCGCCGACAAGTTGGCGGCGGAGCTGCCGAACGTGGTCGGCGTGCTGCACCGAACCGAGAAGAACGGATTGGGCCGCGCCTACGTGGCCGGGATCACCCGGGCACTGGACGAGGGCGCCGATGTGGTGATCCAGATGGACGCCGACCTGTCACATCCGGCCGAGGTCATTCCGGCGATGCTGGAGAAGCTGAACACCACCGATGCCGGTGTCGTACTCGGTTCGCGCTATGTGCCCGGCGGGTCGACCGCCGAGGAATGGAAGTGGTATCGCAAGGCGCTGTCGGCGTGGGCCAACTTCTACGTGAACCTGATCCTGCGGATCGGTGTGAAGGATGCGACCGCCGGATTCAAGGCATGGCGGGCCGACACCCTGCGCGCCATCGACGTGGCCTCGATTCGCAGCAACGGGTACTCGTTCCAGGTCGAGATGAACTACCGGACCGTGCAGAAGGGCATTGCGATCGCGGAGGTTCCGATCCGGTTCGAGGAGCGCACCCTCGGCGCCTCCAAGATGAGCCTCAAGGTGCAGCTGGAATCGGCGCTGATGCCGTGGAAGCTGCTGCTCGGCCGAGCCGTCTAGTCCGGCGCGGGCCAGTTCAGCAGGGTGTCGAGGTAGCGCTGACGGACCGCTTCGACCTGGTCGTCCATATCGTTCGGATCCCAGCCGCTGACGTCGATCGGGTCGAGGATGGCGACATCCACCGTGCCCTTGCGCGCGACCATCGAATTGCGCCAGTTGACCTCGCCCGCATTGCGGATCACTACCGGGATCACCGGCACCCCGGCCTGGATCGCGATGTGGAAAGCGCCCTTCTTGAACGGGCCGATACCCGGCGTGTACGACCGGGTCCCCTCGGGCGCGACCACGATCGACAATCCATCGCGCAATGTCCCCACCACCGGGGCGAGGGCCGCCTTGGCCTGTGTGGTGTTCGCACGGTCGATAAAGGTGACACCGACGAACCGCATCAGCGGACCGAAAATCGGATTCTTGGTCAGCTCCTTCTTGCCGATTCCCGTCACACCACCCCCGAGCACCTTGGGCAGGATGATGACGTCGAATTGGCTCTGATGGTTGAACAGGAAGACGGCGGGCCGCGGCGCACGGGCGTGCTCCGCACCGGTGACCCGCAGCCGGATCCCGGTCGCCGCCAGTGTCGCGCCGGTCCCATCGGCCATCAGCGCATCGGCCATCTGCCGCCGCTGATGGGTGTACGACTTGGCCAGCACGCCGAATAGCGCCCCGCCCAGCAGTCCGGCGAATCCGGCGATGGTGCGCAGATAGTCACTCGGGCGTGGCGGTTGCCGAGGACGGAAGGTCACGATCGGCCAATGCTGTTCGGTGGCGGCGATGCCGAGCTTGCGATCGGGATTCACCGCGACCGGATATCCGACCACCGATAGCAACGGCAGATCGGCGATGCTGTCGGCGTAGGCGTAGCTGTGGGTGATGTCCAGGCGGTGTGCCGCGCCGAATTCGCGGACTGCATCGGCTTTGCCACTGCGCCACAGCGTTCTTCCCTCGGCATATCCGGTCAGTACGCCGTCGGTCGTCGCCATTCGGGTGTACAGCACATGGTCGATACCGAGTGCGGCCGCGGCGGGCTCGACCTGGAACCGGGTCAGCGCCGTGACCAGCACCACGGTGTGCCCCGCAGCCTCGTGCGTGCGGATCAGCTGCCACGCTTCGGGATACAGATGTCCGTAGATGGTGCGTCGGAACAGCCGCTCGCCCAATTGCTCCAGTTCAGCCTCCGGATGGTCGGCCAATGTGCGCTCGGCCTGCTGTAGAAACCGACCGTATTCGCCGTCTGTGAGCCCGTCGCGGATACCGTCGAGCAGTGTGTTCGCGGGGGCTCTGTCGCGCTGGAGTATCCGCCGCCACCAGGGCGGACGTGCGAAACCGTCCACCACGGTGCCACCGAAATCGAAGACCGCGGCGATCTGCGGTCCCTGCGGTCCGGATCGGATCGCGGCAATCGCCGTCGCCAGATCCGCTGGGGTCGCTCGGTGCTGCGACTCCGCGGTATTCGATGACTCCATCAGGCCCCCAGCCCGGGCCGATTCGACGGATCGAGTGCGGCGGCCTGCGAGATCAGGGCGGCGATGGTGCGCAGCTGATCGGCGAACTCGATTCTGCGCCGCGTCAATTCGGCCCTGCGCTTGGCCGAATCACGACTCACCGGAGCCAGCAGGCCGCGGTTGTCCGCGAGTTTCAGTGCGCTGGTGAACAGTTCGGTGGAGACCGACTCCGGACTGTGCAGCCGCTGCTGCAACAGCATCTGCTTGCCGACCGCAACGCATTCGTCGATGAATTCCTTGCGGTCGATCTGCTCGGCGTTATCGCGGGCCGCCAGCCGCTCGGCCACCACCAGCTGCGCGTCGACGAACGGGCGCAGCGCACGGTGAGCCATCATGAAACCGGAGGCGGTGAGCTTGTGCAGAATGTCCACTCCGAGCGTGTCCTCGGTGGTGTGGGCATACCAATCCGGATCGACCAGCAGCATCTCCGCGGTCATCTGCGCCGAGAATTCGGCCCGCTCCGGGAAGAAGAATTCGAACTTCAGCAGATCGCGCAGCTCGAAGGCCTCGTCCCAGCCGGCCCGCAGCTGATCCGGCGCCTGCTTCTCCAGCCCCGCCAGGATGGACAATTCGAGGATGGCGCGGTTGATGAACCAGTGCACCGCGCTATTGCGATAGAACGCGGCCTCCAGATGCGCACCCGCTTCGATCGAGTAGACCGGTTCCAGCCCACCGCGATACACCGTGACGACCCTGGCCAGCGACAGCTGCTCGAGCACGACCGCCAGGCTCTGTTCATCGCGCAATGCCGCCAGCTCGCCGCGCGGCAGATCGCGCTTCTCGATATAGCCCAGCACCGGGGCCAGCACGGCGCGCACCTCGCCGAGGGTGAGCGCGCGCTCGTGCACACCGAGCAGCGCCAGCGTGACCAGCGCGTTGACGGTGATCGGCGTGACCTCGTTGATGCCGACGGCGACCTCGAAGGCCAACCGCTGCACCGCCTTTCGCTCCAGCTCCGCGACATGCTCGGACTCCGCCGTCGCGGTCGGCTGGGGCGCGGTCCGCTCGACGCCGTGCAGCGGAATCGTCACCGGCGGCGGGGTGAGCGGATCACCGTATGCCGCAAGGCGATCGCGCGCCGACAGCGGCGCACCGAAGCGTACATAGACGTGTCCGGCCGAATGCTGTTGGCTGCGCACATAACGCGCCAGCCAGGCCAGCCCCTCCGGCTTCTTGGTCCCGCCCACCTGCTCGGTCGCGATGGCGCCGAGTTCGTTGAGCCGCTCATAGGTGATCGAGACCGGGACGAGCAGGACATCGTCGATCCGATTCGAACGGACCGCGGCGGCAAGATAGTTCAGCAGTCCGTAGCGCGGTGGACGCAGCTTCCCGGTGCGCGTCCGGCCGCCCTCGAAGTACCACTCCATATTGAATCGCTTGGACAGCAGATAGGCGAAGTACTCCTCGACCACCGCCTTGTAGACCTCGTCGTCACCGAAGCTGCGGCGAATGAAGACGGTGCCGGTGCGCCGGGCGATCGGTCCCATCGGCCAGAAGCTCAGATTCGCGCCGCCGATCACATGATTCGGCGGGAAATCATTGCGGGCCAGCACATCACCGAGGACGAACGCATCGACATAGGACCGGTGCGAAGGCAGAAAGACCAGCGGATAGCTGCGGTTGAGCGCGCGCAGTCCGTCCAGACCGGTGTCGTCGGATTCCACCTTCCAGGTCGAGGCGTGGACCGGGCGCATCGCCTGGGTGAACAGATCCGTGACCAGTCTGCTCTGCGCGGCGACGAGTTCGCGCAGCGCCTTCTCCGCCCGCCGGTACACCTCATGCGGACTGGCGCCGAGCTGATCGGCGATGAATTCGAGACGGCGCAGGAATTCCGGGGAGTCCAGGATCTCCTCGGCTACCAGCCGCGGCACCTTGTACCGGTCGCCGATGACGGAGCGTTCCGCGCGTTCCAGCGCGACCACCGCCGCGCGCACAATGGCGCGGGCGAACGGCTCGGTGGAGCCCTTGACCAGCAATGCCGCCGCCTCCGGATTATTGGCGCGCAGCTCGCTGAGCAGGGCGGGCTGACCGGTGAGCACCACGTGCCGGTCCGGCTCGCCGACCAACCGGCGCTGTGCGAGGCGGTTCGGCTTGCGTGGATTGGTCAGCAGGGCCAGGTCGGCGAAGGTGATGCGCCGGACCCCGTCGCGCTCGGGCGGTAGCCACAGCACCCGGATCGGCACCACGAGTGGATCGTCGCGCCGTCCGACCAGTCGAGCGCCGATCGCGCCCGCGTCCAGATCCAACTGGGTGACGGGCGCGTCGATGCCGAGTTCGTGCTCGAGCCCGCCGTCGGCGAGCCAGGCGCCGACGAGTTCGCGTTCCACTCCGGAGCCCGCGTCGATGAGCGCCACCACCGATCCGGGTGCGGTCGCTCGAGCCGGAGCGGGCGAATCCCCGCGGTGATCGATCATGCTTTTCCTCCGCAACTGCCGATCCCCCTATTCAAGCCCGCCAGGGGATTCCGCGCAGGAACTCCGGCGGGCGAGTCGGCCGCGAGCCCGGTGGGCGGCGGCGGACACGATGGTTTCGATCGCTGCCGATGGTGATCATTAACTAGGCTGCGCGCATGGATTGGGCGTTACGCGCATGCGGCTGGCACGGCCACTACACCTATGCGCCGGATGAGCAGGATCTGGCGGAGCGTCTGCATGTGCAGACCGTGGCCGGGGTTGCATGGCGGTGTCTGCGCTGCGGCACCTTCGTTCCGGGCGAACCGGTCGGCTCGGGGCCCGCCGATCATGCGCCGGAGGTGCCGCGCGGGCGACTGCTGCGCGACCGCTGGCTGATGCGGGCGCTGGCGATCGAGCGGGTGGTACGCGGATTGCTGTTGGTGGTGGCCGCGCTCGCCGTCTTCAAGTTCCGTTCCTCGCGCGAGACCATGCGGGCCGACTTCGAACGGGATCTGCCGCTGCTGCGGCCGCTGGCCGATCAGATCGGGTGGGATATCGACCGATCCAAGATCGTGCATCTGATCGATCAAGCGTTCTCGCTGTCGAATACGACGCTGCTGTGGGTAGGCATCGGCATCCTGTGCTACGCGGCGCTGCAGGCCATCGAGGCGGTCGGGCTGTGGTTGGTCAAGCGCTGGGGCGAATATTTCGCCGTCATCGCGACCAGCATCTTCCTGCCGTTGGAGATCTACGAATTGACCGAGAAGATCACCGTGCTGCGCATCGGCGCGCTGCTGATCAATATCGCCGCCGTGGTCTGGCTGGTCTACAGCAAGCGCCTGTTCGGCCTGCGCGGCGGCGGAGCGGCATACCACGCGGAGCACAGCACGGAGAGTCTGTTGAGTGTCGAGCGTGCCGCGCTCGCGCTGCCTGCGGAGTAACGGTTTTCGCGGTCGTCGCTGTGGCCGTCGGCACGCTGGCGATCTAGACAGGTAATGCTAACCTTACTTCTCGAAGTTAGGTCAGCATAACCTTGGAGGATCGTTGTCGATCACGGAGCGCTTGCGCGTTGAGTATGTGACCGATCCGGCGGCAGCGATGTCCCGGCTGGCGGCGGCCGAGCGCTTCGGCGAATACGTGGTGTACGAGCGGCCCGGCGAATGGGTATTCGCAGCCGACCCCCTGGGCGGCGTTGAACTCGACGCGAATGAATTGCGCGTGAGTTGGGACGGGCGCGTTACGGCCGGTGCGTGGGAGGGCAGTCCGGCCAGTGTCATCGACCGTGCACTCGGCATGCTGCCGCTGGGTGGGCGCCGGGCCTACGGCTGGATCGGATTCGAATTCTGCGCATGGGCATTGGATGCGACCGCACATCTGGATCCGCGAACGGCGCTGGCCCATTTGATGATTCCGCGCATCGAGGTGCGGGTCGGCGCATTCGGCGTCCGGATCTCCGGTGCCACCCCCGCCGAGGCCAACGACATTCACGATCTCATTGCCGCCTCGCAGAACACCGAATTGCCGCGGGCGCAGCCGGTCGATGTGCGCCTGGATCCGACCGGATATCGCGACCGGGTCACCGAGGCGGTCGCGGAGATCCGTTCCGGCCGTTACCAGAAGGTCATTCTGTCCAGAAAGGTCGATCTGCCCTTCGCAGTCGACGTACCGGCCACCTACCGGCTCGGCCGTGCCAACAACACTCCCGCACGGTCGTTCCTGCTGCGCCTCGGTGGGCTGGAGGCGGCGGGATTCAGCCCGGAACTGGTCGCCGCCGTCGATGAGGATCGGGTGGTCACCACCGAGCCGCTCGCCGGAACCCGTGCCTTCGGCCTCGGTGCGGCGATCGATATGGCGGCTCGTGCCGACCTGGTCACCGATCCCAAAGAGATCGTGGAGCACGCGATTTCGGTCCAGACCTCCTTTGCCGAGATCGCCGCGGTGGCCGATCCGGGCACGCCCGCGGTCTCCGATTTCATGGCGGTTCGCGAACGCGGCAGCGTGCAGCATCTGGCCTCCACCGTGCGGGGACGCCTCGCGGCGGACCGCACCAGTTGGGATGCGCTGGAGGTGCTCTTCCCGTCGGTCACCGCGTCCGGCATTCCGAAGCGGGCGGGCGTGGATTCGGTATTCCGACTCGACGGTGCGCCGCGTGGTCTGTACTCAGGTGCCGTCGTGACGGTTTCGCCGTCCGGTGCGATGGAGGCCACGCTGGTGCTGCGCGCGGTCTATCAGACCACCGAGGGCGCCTGGCTGCGTGCGGGCGCTGGCATCGTCGGGCAGTCGCGGCCGGACCGGGAATTCGAGGAGACCTGCGAAAAGCTGGGCAGTATCGCCCCCTACGTCGTCAAAGCGTCATAGCAGACCCATCAACTTCGGGGTGGGCTCCGAATATCTGCCGGGGCAACCCGGTTATCGGCGACATCCGGGTAGATCGGGGGCGGCGTAGGTCGGACTCACGCCGCCCCCGATTGTCCGATCAGGCGTGTCCGGCGCGCAGGGCCTTCTTATCGATCTTGCCGACGGCGGTGATCGGGAGCCGGTCGGCCCGGCGCACCAGGTCCGGCAGCTTGTAGGTGGCCAGACCGCGATCGGTCAGGAAGGACTTGAGCTGGGCCAGGGTCGGCATCTCGCCGTCGACGACCAGGACGGCGCATACCTTTTCGCCGAGTGCGGCATCGGGAAGGCCGACGGCGGCGGCATGGCGGACCGATGGATGGGCGAGCAGATGTTCCTCGAGTTCGTCGCAGGAGATGTTCTCGCCGCCGCGGTTGATGACGTCCTTGATGCGGCCGGAGACGATCAGGTGTCCGCTGGGGAGGCGGCGCACGAGGTCGCCGGAGCGGTAGTAGCCGTCGGTGGTGAAGGCGCGGGAATTGTGCTCGGGGGCGCGGTAGTAGCCACGGATCGTGTAGGGGCCCTTGGTGAGCAGTTCGCCCTCCTCGCCCGGGGCGACATCATTGCCGTCGGCATCCACGACGCGGATCTCATCGGCGGGGGAGAGCGGGCGGCCCTGGGTGGTGCAGACGAGCGCGGCGCTGTCATCGAGGCGGGTGTAGTTGAGCAGGCCCTCGGCCATGCCGAATACCTGTTGCAGTTGTACGTCCAGCGCCGGTGCCACCTCGCGGGCATTCACTTCCGCGAGCCGGGCGCCGCCGACCTGGAGTAGTCGCAGTGAGCCGAGCTCGGCGTCCTCCCATTCGGTTGCCGCGCACCAGAGTTGGGCCAGTGGCGGCACCACCGCGGTGACCGTGACCCGATGGCGGGCGATCGCGGCGAAGGCGCTCTCCGGACTCGGATCGGTCGTGAAGGCAACGGCCGCGCCGACCGCGACGGTGCCGAGAATGCCGGGACAGGCGAGCGGAAAGTTGTGTGCGGCGGGCAATGTCGCGAGGTATACGTCGTCCTCGGTCAGTCCGCAGATCTCCGCGCTCGCGGTGGCGTTGTAGACGTAGTCGTCGTGGGTGCGTGCGATCAGTTTGGGCAGGCCGGTGGTGCCGCCGGAGACCAGCATCAGTGCGATATCGCTCGGGTCGATGGTCGGCAGCGAACCGCCGTCGCGGGGAATCGAATTCAGATCGGTGCAGCTGCCGGGGTCGCCGAGTACGAGAATGTGGCGCAGGGTGGGCACGGCCGTGCGAACGGTTTCGGCCAGTTCGCGGTAGTCGAAGTCGCCGAACCGGTCGGCAATGATGTAGGCGACCGCCTCGGAAAGTCCGGCCAGATGTTCGATTTCGGCCCGACGGTGGGCGGGCAGGGTCAGTACCGGAATGATTCCGGCGCGCAGCAATCCGAACAGGACGGTCAGGAACTGCGGGACATTCGGCAGCTGTACGACCACGCGGTCGCCCGGCGCGATCCCGAGCGCGAGTAGACCGTGTGCCATCCGGTCGGCCTCGGCATCGACCCACGCGTAGCTGCGGGCGCTGTCCGCATCCAGCAATGCGGTTCGGTTCGGATGCTGGGTCGCGGTCGTGCGCAACAGGTCGCCGAGCGGCCGGCCGGTCCAGTAACCGGCCGCTCGATACGCCTCGGCGTCGGCAGTCGGAAAGGGGACGTAGCCGTCGCGATGGGTGGGCCAGGTGGATGTCGAAGTCACGGTCTGCCTCACAGATGCCTGGAACTTGATCTACTGCCTGATGATCAGGTCTCCTAAGATAGGTTAGGCAACCCTATCTCAATGCGATAGGCTGCCGCCGAGCAGTCTCGATCCGCCGAATGCGGCGGCGACCAAGGAGTGACAGCGGCAGATGGAGCCAGCACAGCGACCGGGGAACGGGGCGGGGACGACGATCGGCCGGGAGGAAATCCGCGCCGCGATCGCTGCGCAACTCGACGTAGCCGTCGAGACGATCGGCTTCGGCGACGATCTGATCCAGTTGGGGCTGGACTCCATCCGGACCATGAAACTGGCCGGGAGCTGGCGTAAGCGCGGTATCGACATCAACTTCGCGCTCTTGGCCGCGAACCCGACGGTGGACGGGTGGCATGAATTGCTCGGCGGATCCGGTGGAGATGATGCTCAGCCGGATCCGGACGTATCGGATGCCGATGCGGTGGTCGATCGGGCCGACGACGACACCCCCTTCGCGCTCGCGCCGATGCAGCACGCGTACTGGATCGGGCGCTCCGAATCCCAGGAACTCGGCGGCGTTGCGGCGCATCTGTATGTCGAATTCGACGGTGCGGGCGTCGATCCCGCCCGGCTCGAGCGGGCCGTCGACGCGCTGGTGCTGCGGCATCCGATGCTGCGCACGCGATTCCTGCCCGACGGCACCCAACAGACCATGGCTCGGCCGGGTCGCCCGGTGTGGACCTGCACCGATCTGCGTGAGCTGCCGTCGGATGCGGCCGAGCGCAGGCTGGAGTCATTGCGGGAGCAGAGAACTCATCAGCGGATGGCGGTCGAGGACGGCCAGGTCATCGGTATCGCGTTGACATTGTTGGCGGACGGCCGGACCCGGCTGCACCTCGATGTCGATATGCTCGCCGCCGATGCGATGAGCTACCGCATTCTGATCAGCGACCTGGCACGGCTCTATCACGGCGAATCGCTACCGCCGCAGACCTATACGTTCCGCCGCTACCTCGCGGAGCACCCGAGCGGTACCGGTGCCGAACACGAGCGGGACCGACAGTGGTGGCAGCAGCGGCTGCCCGAACTGCCCGGCGCGCCGGAACTGCCACAGGCGTCGGGGGTTTCGGGAGCCAGCCGTACCGTGCGGCACCACCGCTGGCTCGCGCCCGCGGCGAAGGCGCGGATATTCGAGGCCGCGCACGCTCGCGGCATCACCCCGGCCATGGCACTGGCATCGGTATTCGCCGAGACCATCGGCGGCTGGTCGGCCCAGCGTCGGTTCCTGCTCAATCTGCCGCTGTTCCATCGCGAACCGGTGCATCCGGAGGTCGACGGCGTGGTCGGCGACTTCACCTCGTCGGTATTGCTCGAGGTGGATGTGACCGAACCGGCGACCGTCACCGAACGGGCGCGGGCGCTACAGGCGAAGCTGCATGCGGCGGGCGCGCATACGGCGTATTCGGGACTGGAGGTGCTGCGCGACCTCGGGCGCCAGCGCGGTGAGCCGGTACTCGCACCGATCGTCTACACCAGTGCGCTCAATCTCGGTGAACTGTTCGCCGATACCGTGACCGAGACCTTCGGCGATCCGGTCTGGATCATCTCGCAGGGTCCGCAGGTGCTGCTGGACGCGCAGATCACCGAGGTGCGCGGTGGGCTGCTGCTGAATTGGGATGTGCGCGAATCCGCCTTTCCCGCGGGCGTCGTCGAGGCGATGTTCGCGCGCTATATCGATGCCATCCTGCGACTGGCCGGAGATATCGGGTCCGGTGAAATATCGTCGGCGGCCGGTTGGGATGCCGAGGCGGCACTGCGGATTCCGCTGGAGCAGGCCGAAACCCGCGCCCGGGTCAATGCCACCGCCGGACCGGTCAGCGCAGGATTGCTGCACACCGGCTTCTTCGCCAATGCCGCAACGAATCCCGATGCGCCCGCGCTGATCTGGGAACCGGGCGGTGTCGTCTCCTACGGCAAACTCGCCGCCGAGGCGCTGTCGGTCGCCGGTGCGCTGCGCGATGCCGGTGTGCTGCCGGGTGATTCGGTCGCGGTTCAGCTGCCGAAGGGGCCCGACCAGGTGGTGGCGACCCTCGGTGTGCTTGCCGCGGGCGCGGTCTACGTACCGATCGGCTTCGACCAACCGGTCGCACGGCGCGCGGAGATTCTGCGCATCGGCAATGCCGTCGCCGCCGTGACGGTCGGCGATGAGCAGATCCCGGAGGTCGGCACCGTCGCCTTGGCCGCGGCTCGGGCCTATCCGAAGCCGTTGGCGCGCCACATCTTCGGTGATCCGGAAACCATCGCCTACATCCTGTTCACCTCCGGTTCGACCGGTCGGCCCAAGGGTGTGCAGGTCCCGCATCGTGCGGCCATGAACACCATCGACGACCTGAACGAACGCTTCGAGGTCGGCGCCGAGGATCGCGTGCTCGCCCTCTCGGCACTGGAGTTCGACCTGTCGGTGTACGACATCTTCGGCCTGCTCAGCGCGGGCGGCGCGGTGGTCGCGGTGGACGATGCACAGCGCGGCGAACCGGCCGACTGGGTGGAACTGATTCGCCGCCACCAGGTTTCGGTGCTCAACTGTGTGCCGAGCCTGCTCGATATGTTGCTCACCGCCGCCGCGGGTGCGCCGCTCGGCTCGCTGCGCACCGTCATTCTCGGCGGCGACTGGGTCGATATCGCCCTGCCCGGTCGGCTCGCTGCGGTGGCGCCCGCTGCCCGCTTCGCCGGGCTGGGTGGTGCCACCGAAACCGCCATCCACTCCACCATCTGTGAGGTCGTCGACGGTGCGGTGGCCGCGGAATGGGCCGCCGTGCCCTACGGCACTCCGCTGCGCAATGTGCAGTGTCGTGTCGTCGGCCCGACCGGTCACGACTGCCCCGATTGGGTGACCGGTGAACTGTGGATCGGCGGCGACGGCGTTGCGGCGGGCTATCGCGGCGATCCGGAACGTAGCGCCGAACGCTTTGTGGTGCATGACGGCATGCGCTGGTACCGCACCGGCGATCTGGCCCGCTATCTGCCCGATGGCACACTGGAATTCCTCGGCCGCGCCGATCATCAGGTCCAGATCCGCGGCTACCGGGTGGAACTCGGTGAAGTCGAGAGCGCGCTGCGCCAGGTCCCCGGCGTCCGTCACGCCATTGCCGCCGTGGTCGGCTGCGCCGCGCCGAAACTTGTCGCCGCCCTTGTCCCCGAGGCGAATACCGAAGTGGTGCCGGAGTCCGTACTGGTGGCCGCGGCGGAGCTCCTGCCCGCCTACATGATTCCGACGCGATTGGAAATTCTTGCGGAATTGCCGCTGACCTCGAATGCCAAACCGGATCGCAAGGCCGTGCGCGCCGTGCTCGAACGCGCCGATGACACAGTCGAATTCGTCGTGCCGCGCACCGCTCTGGAACGCGCGCTCGCCGATATCGTCGGCACGGTCCTCGATCCGGCCCGGGTCGGGGCCACCGACGACTTCTTCGCCCTCGGCGGTGACTCCGTCCTGGCCACGGCGGTGATCGCCCGTGTCCGTGAGTGGCTGGACACACCGGAGGCGATCGTTGCCGATCTCTTCACCGCCCGCACCGTGGCGGGTCTGGCCGCGCGCCTGCTCGACCGCGAAGCCGACCGGGGTGTGACCGGAAGGTTGGAGCGGGTGGCCGGGATGTATCTGGAGGTGGCGGCGATGAGCGACGATGAGGTGCTCGCCCAGGTTTGACGGTTGTCCTACGCTGCGGCCCGGGCGGGTCGCAGCGGATGAGACTTGTCCCACACCGGACTAGACTCTCCCGCATGAGCAGGTGGGATCTGTCGAATATGCCCGATCAAAGTGGCCGGAAGATCATCGTCACCGGCGCGAACAGCGGGTTGGGGGCGGTGACCGCGCGTGCGCTCGCGGGAGGCGGTGCGCAGGTGATCTTGGCGTGTCGAAATGTGGCCAAGGGTGAGCACGTGGCCGGGGATATCGGGCCGCTGGCCTCGGTGCGCAAACTCGATCTTGCGGATCTGGCCTCGGTGCGTGAGTTCGCCGATGGGGTGGACCAGGTCGATGTGCTGATCAATAACGCCGGGGTGATGGCGCTGCCGGAGCAGCGCACCGCCGACGGATTCGAAATGCAGATCGGCACAAATCATCTCGGACACTTCGCGCTGACCGGTCTACTGCTGGACAAGATTTCGGACCGGGTGGTCACGGTGTCCAGCGGGATGCACCGCCTCGGGAAGATCGATCTCGAGGATCTGAACTGGGACCGCCGCAAGTACCAGCGCTGGCCCGCCTATGGTCAGGCCAAACTGGCCAATCTGATGTTCGCCTACGAGCTGCAGCGCAGGCTCACCGCGGCGGGTTCGTCGAAGCTCTCGGTGGCCGCGCATCCCGGTTATGCCGCAACGGAACTGCAGTCGCATACCGAGTCCATCCAGGACACGGTCATGACATGGGGGAACCAGCTGTTGGCGCAGAGCGCCGAAATGGGCGCGCTGCCAGAGATCTACGCGGCCACCGAATCGGTCGAGCCGGGCGCGTTCTACGGTCCGCTCGGCTGGGGTGGAATGCGTGGCTATCCGGGGCGCTGCGGTTCGAGTGCGGCATCCAAGGATGAGCCGGTCGCGCGCGAGCTCTGGGAGTTGTCGGAGAAGCTGACGGGAGTCACCTACAGCTTCGGCGAATGACCGCATCTCAGTTGGTCGATTCGGTGGCCGAGGCTGTATGACTCACGTCACATGCAGTGATGTCACACCTCGCCGGGGCGCGTCGTCCTCTCTGTGAACCCATCCGAATGGAAAGGCACAGATCATGGAACAGCGCTTCAACCTCTACGCCAACCCGGTCGCCGGCAGCTTCGTCAAGCGCCTCACCACCGCAAGCAAGGTGATCGACGGATCCGAATTGCCCGCCGCCACCTATGAATTGGTCAAGATCCGCGCCAGCCAGATCAATGGCTGCGGCTACTGCACGGATATGCACACCAAGGATGCCGCGCACGCGGGCGAAACCTCGGTGCGGCTGAACCTGGTCGCCGCCTGGCACGAGGCCACTGTCTTCACCGATGCCGAACGCGCCGCCCTCGCCCTCACCGAGGAGGCCACCCGCATCGGTGACGGCCGCAGTGTCAGCGATGAGACCTGGGCGCAGGTGCGCAAGCACTACGACGACGATCAGACCGCCGCTCTCATCGCGGCCATCGCGATGATCAATGCCTGGAACCGGATGAACGTGATCGTTCGCACTCCGGCGGGCGACTACCAGCCCGGCCAGTGGGGGTGAGCCGGCCCGGATCTGCCGCAATCCGGCTCGGGCGCAGCCGGCTGGGTGGCGGTGCCGAAAGTTGGCCACGGCGTCACTCGGAGGTTGCACCTGGTACTGTCGGCGTCGTGCAGCGCGTGTATTTCTGGTTTAGCAACCCGGCCCTGGGTGGGCCGGTCTGCGGCAACCGCATGCGCTGACTGCACCTCCACCCCGAGCCGGATGAAGACCGGCTCGACGGGTTCGATATCCGTGGGTCGGCCTTGAAGTAAAGGAACCCACAAACGATGACTACCGCAGCCGACATAGACGCGCGGCATTCCGATCTCGACGACCAACGCACCCTGAGTGTGAGCCCATTGCGCTCACCTGCCGAGGTGCGCATGGTCCACCCGATCACCGATCCCCTGGCGGATGTGGTCCGCGCCGGTCGCAGGGCCACGATCGATGTGCTCAACGGCGACGACGATCGCCTGATGGTGATCGTCGGGCCGTGTTCGGTACACGATCCCGTCGCCGCGCTGGACTACGCCCGCCGCCTGGCTGCCAAGGCGGCCGAGCTGAACGACCGGCTGCATGTGGTGATGCGGGTCTACTTCGAGAAGCCGCGCACCACCCTCGGCTGGAAGGGGCTGATCAACGATCCGCACCTGGACGGTTCGTTCGACGTCAATACCGGTCTCGGCATCGGCCGCAAGGTGCTGGTCGATATCACCGCGCTCGGCCTGCCGGTGGCCTGTGAATTCCTCGACCCGATCACCCCGCAGTACATCGCGGATCTGGTCTCCTACGGAGCCATCGGCGCGCGCACCGCGGCCAGCCAGGTACACCGCCAGCTGAGCAGCGCGCTGTCCATGCCGGTCGGCATCAAGAACGGCACCGACGGCGATGTGCAGGTGGCCGTCGACGGTGTCCGCGCCGCCGCGGCCAGCCACGTTTTCCCGGGCACCGATCTGGACGGCCGCTCGGCGCTGATCCGCACCACCGGCAATCCGGACTGTCACGTGATCCTGCGCGGCGGCAGCACCGGTCCGAACTACGATGCCGCCTCGGTCGCCGAGGCCTGCATCCGGCTGGAGAAGGCCGCGCTGCCGCAGCGGATCGTGGTCGATGCCAGCCACGGCAATAGCAATAAGGATCACAACAAGCAGGTCGATGTGGTCACCGATATTGCGGGCCGGTTGGCCGCGGGCGAATCGGGCGTGGTCGGGGTGATGCTGGAGAGCTTCCTCGTCGCGGGCCGCCAGGATCTGACCCTCGGTCACGCCGATGCGCTGACCTACGGCCAGTCCATCACCGATGCCTGCATCGATTGGGACACCACGGCCGCCCAGCTCGACCGGCTCGCCGACGCGGTGCAGCAGCGCCGCACTCGCTGAGCACCGCGCCCGCCCCGGTGAAAGCCGGGGCGCGGCTACGGCTTTCGGCGTGATCTGGCGACCACGCCGAGGATATCGCCGGAGCAGACGGTGTCGCCGTCGAAGCCCGCGGTCAGATTCCGGGCGGCCAATCCGCGGCCGGGCCGGGCGGGTCCGTCGCCAGCCGCCCGGCCAGCCACATATCGCGGCGGACGCCACGCTGGACGCCGCCGAGCCGGGTCATGCCCTCGTAATGAAAGCCGTTGCGGCGCACGGCGGCAGCCGAGGCGTGGTTGCCGACGAAGGCGCGCCAGCCGATCCGGGCCAGCGCCAATCCGTCCGGATGGAAGCCGAATTCGCAGACGAGCGCGATCGCGCGCGACATCACCCCGCGACCGCGCTGTGCGGACGCGAGCCAGAAGCCGATCTCTGAGGTCGACGCATCACGTTGGCCGAGGTTGATCATGCCGACGACCGGACCGTCGGCGCGCAGCCGGATCGCCCAGATCGGGCCGCGGGCGGCCCAGCCCGGCGTGACCATCTCGTCGAGGAAGGCCTCGGCATTCGCCCGGTGATACGGCACCGGAATCGTCACCCACTCGGCGATGGTGGGCTCCTGACAGCAATCGACAATGTCGTCGATATCGGCCTCGGTCGGCCGCGACAGCCAGACGGTGCCATCGGTGAGCGGGTGATCCTGCATTCGATCATCGTGTCATGCAACCCCCTGTCGAATCATGTGGATTTCGCATGACGGCCGGTCCATACCGCGATCAGAGGACGATCGCGCAGACCGTAGAATAGGACCGATGGTTTCCGCTCTGCTCGCCGATCTGTTCGAATCGCATCGGGCGCATCTGCTCTCGGTCGCATACCGGCTGACGGGCAGCGCGCGCGACGCCGAGGACGCCGTGCAGGAGAGTTGGCTGCGGCTGGCCGGTGCGCATCAGTCCGAGATCGAGGATCTGCGGGCCTGGCTGACCACGGTGGTCGGCCGGATCTGCCTGGACCACTTGCGCAGTGCCGCGGTGCGCAGGGAAAGCTATGTGGGCCAGTGGCTTCCGGAGCCGGTGGTAACCGGCACTTCGCCATCGAGTACACCCGACCCGCTGGAAGCGGTGGTGCGCAAGCAGGAATGCAGCCTCGCCGCCTTGGTGGTATTGGAAAGTCTGACACCGCCGCAGCGCGTGGCATTCGTACTGCACGACGGGCTTTCGGTGCCCTTCGGCGAGATCGCGGAAATCCTTGGTGTCTCGACGGAGGTGGCGCGCCAGCTGGCCGTGCGGGCGCGGAAATCCGTCGCGCAGGCCCCGCCCCCCACTCCGAATGCCGAGCACGAGGCCGCGGTGCGGAAGTTCTTGGATGCGCTGTCCGCCGGAGATATCGGCGCGGTAGCCGCAGCGCTGCACCCGGATTCGGTGCTGATCGGCGATGCCAACGGCACCACCTCCACCGCGGTCAATATCATCGGCGGCGCGGACAAGGTCGCCCGTTTCTTCCTCGGACTGGTGCGCAAGTACGGGTTGGACGGTTCGGCAGAGCCGACGCTCGAATACGAATTCGCCTCGGTCAATGGGCAATTGGGTTTGGTCGTGCATCGGGTCGGCCCGGGCTACGGGCGCCTCGAAGGTCCGGCCCGGGTCCTCGGATTCGCCGTTCGCGACGGATTGGTCTGCGGTGTCTACGATCTCGCGAATCCGGAAAAACTGTCTCGGGTGCGCCTCGGTTGAGGCGGTGCCAGGCCGTGCCCTCATCGCCGGGCCTGACACCGCCGGTCGGGCTACGGCGTGGACGAGCCCAGGAACCAGTTCCCGGTGGACGATCCGGTGCCGCTATTGCCGGTCGATGAACCGCTGAACCAGTCGCCGGTGGAGGAGCCGAATCCGGAGATCAGTTCGTGCACGACATGTCGAACGAAACCCAGTACGGTTCCGGCGACCTCCGACGCGGCCGGATTCAGTACCAGGTCCAGATACGAGGCCATTAGCGCCCCTTTCTAGCTACCGCCTTGTGAGCGGTTTGTGAGGTAGAACACGGCGAGGCTAGCCGTCGTTGGGGAAACGCACAACCATGCAGGTAGAAGCCGCAATTCAAAAGTGAAACATAGCCTTTCGCTATCTAACGGCAACAATAGCGACCATTGGGCTACGCTCCGGGTATGCCCTCGCAACCCGCGACCGTCGCTCGCCTGCGCCCCTTTGCCTCCACGATCTTCGCGGAGATGACCGAATTAGCCGTCCGCCATGAGGCGGTCAATCTGGGGCAGGGCTTTCCGGACACCGATGGACCCGCAGGCATGCTCGAGGTCGCGCGCCAGGCCATCGCCGACGGGTTGAACCAGTACCCGCCGGGGCGCGGCATGCCGATCCTGCGCCGCGCCATCGCCGCCGACCGGGCCCGCCGCTACGGCACCCGATACGACCCGGACACCCAGGTGCTGGTCACCGTCGGGGCGACGGAGGCGATCAGCGCCGCCGTACTCGGTCTGGTGGAACCCGGCCAAGAGGTCGTACTGATCGAGCCCTACTACGACTCCTACGCCGCCGCGATCGCCCTGGCCGGGGCCCGACGGCGCACCGCCCACCTCGTCGCCGACGGGGATCGCTTCGTACTCGACCTGGACAGCCTGCGCGCCGCGATCACACCCGCGACCAGGATGCTGATCGTCAATTCACCGCACAATCCGACCGGCACCGTACTCGACCGCGCCGATCTCACCGCGATCGCCGAAATCGCCTGTGAACACGACCTATTGGTGCTCACCGACGAGGTCTACGAACATCTCGTCTACGACGGCAACGAGCACATCAGCCTCGCCACCCTGCCCGGTATGGCCGATCGCACCGTGGTGGTGTCCAGCGCGGCAAAGACTTTCAGCGTCACCGGCTGGAAAACCGGCTGGGCCTGTGGTCCCGCGGATCTCATCGACGGTGTGCTCGCGGCCAAACAGTTCATGACCTTCGTGGCGGGCGGGCCGTTCCAGCCCGCCGTCGCGCACGCGCTCAACAATGAACTCGGCTGGGTCGCGGGACTGCGGGATACGCTGTCGGAGAAGCGCCTCCGCCTCGCCGCCGCGCTGTCGGATACCGGTTTCGGGGTCAAGCAGAGCGCTGGCGGCTACTTCATCTGCGCGGATATCACGCCGCTCGGCGGCACCGACGGTCTGGCGTTCTGCCGGGAACTTCCGGGTCGGCTCGGTGTCGCGGCCGTGCCCATCAGCGTCTTCGCCGACCATGCCGAGGCATGGAAGCACCTGGTGCGCTTTACCTTCTGCAAGCGTGACGAAACCCTGGACGAGGGCGTGCGCCGACTCCGCGCGGGAGTTCGAGTGAACTCGACGACCTAGGCCCGGTCCTGTGGGCGCCGCCGAGCCTGCGGCGCGTGCCAGTCGTAGCGCAGCGCGAGCAGTCGAAATGTGATGGCGCCGAGCGCGGCACCGCCGCCGGTGATCGGGTTGTAGGCATTGAAATGCAGCAGCGTCGCCGTCGCGGCGGCCCCGAAAAGGGCTGGTACCGCATAGATCTGCTCGGGTATCAGCACACTCGGCGTCTGCCCGCCGAGCAGATCCCGGATCACCCCGCCACCGATTGCCGTGACGAGTCCGAGCAGCGTTGCCGACGGTGCGCCCAGGCCGTGGTTATAGGCGATCACCGTGCCGGTGACGCAGAACAAGCCGAGTCCGAACGCATCGGTCACTTCCAGCGGTCCGCTGGTCACCCGCGGTGATGGATGCCAGAAGAAGATGACCGCGGCCGCGATCAGTGCGGTCCACAGATAGCTGAGATCGACGAACGACGCCGGCGGGGTCCGGCCGATCACCAGATCTCGGATCACCCCGCCACCCAGCGCCGTACTGCAGGCCAAGACCACGATCCCGAAGACATCGAACCCTCGCCGCACCGCGAGCAGCGCCCCCGAGGTCGCGAACGCGACAACGCCGAACAACTCCCCGACATGCTGCACGGTGTTGACCGCGGAATCGAAATGCGCCATGTGCACACGATCACATACCCGCCGCACCGGTTGCATCGAGGCCACCGAGCACAACCGCGGCGGCGCCGCGGTTGTGTGGCGATGGTCGCATCCGCTGAGTGCTCGGTCGTGACAGTGCGTCGACGCTGTGGCTACTCGTGCCCGGCCGAGGTGACTCCATCCGCCGGGCCTATCGAGGCGATGCCGAACTCGGGGCAGGCCCGCGCGAAGGCCGGGTGGGTCAGGCGGGCATCGGGCGAGCGCGGTCGGTGGCAAGCAGTACGGCGATCCCGCCGAGCATGGTGCCCATGACATAGCGCTGGATCCGCAGCCACAGCGGGCGACCGGTCACGAAGGCGGCGATTGTGCCAGCGCCGAGCACGATCAGTCCGTTCACCGTCAGCGCCACCGCGATCTGTATCGACCCGAGGCACAGACTCTGCAACCACACCCGCCCGTGCGCGGGCACCACGAACTGCGGAATCAACGCCATGTACATGATCGCGATCTTCGGATTCAGCAGATTCGTGACCAGACCCATGGTGAACAATCGCCGGGTCGGATCCGCGGGCAGCTCGCTGGGCGCAAAGACCGAGGTCCCGCCGGGCCGCACCGCCTGCCAGGCCAGCCACAGCAGATATCCCGCCCCCGCCAACTTCACCGCCAGATACAGCCCGGGAACCACCGCGAACACCGCCGTGATCCCGGCCGTGGCCGCCGCAAGATACACCCCGAACCCGGCCGCCACGCCCCCGAGCGACACCAATCCGGCCCGCCGACCTTGGGAAACACTGCGCGAAACCAGATACATCATGTTCGGCCCTGGCGTCAGCACCATCCCCAACGCCGCCGCTGCCACTCCGAGAACCGCCGCAGTTCCGATCATGGCCCCGATCTTGACGCACATCTCCCGCGCCCGTCTCGGTCCAGTCGAGCACCGGTGGCCTGGCGTCCCGGAACAAAACAGCCGTCTCACACGCTGTATGTGCGAGGCCGACGCGAGCTATGCCCGTCGGCATTGGCCCCACACTCGCCGGGTTGTCGGTGGTGTCGGGAAGAATGGGCCGAAGTCGCACGCGCGATCGGACACGCACGCCGACGCCGTATACGAGGAGAGACGACTGTGACCGAGTGCAGCGAGGGAACCATAGACACAGCACCTCCGGTCGCAGCGGAGCCGAGCGTTAGCGCGGCGCAGCTGTGACCGACGGTCCGCTGATTGTTCAGAGTGACAAGACGCTGCTGCTCGAGGTCGACCATGAGTTGGCCGGGGTGGCGCGGCAGGCCATCGCGCCGTTCGCGGAGTTGGAGCGGGCGCCCGAGCATGTGCACACCTATCGGGTGACGCCGCTGGCGCTGTGGAATGCGCGGGCGGCGGGGCATGATGCCGAGCAGGTGGTGGACGCGCTGGTCAGTTACTCGCGATATGCGGTGCCGCAGCCACTGCTGGTCGACATCGTGGACACCATGGCCAGGTACGGCCGGTTGCAGCTGGTGAAGAATCCCGCGCACGGGTTGACGCTGGTCAGTCTGGATCGGGCGGTGCTCGAGGAAGTGCTGCGGCACAAGAAGATAGCCCCGATGCTCGGTGCTCGTGTCGATGAGGACACCGTCGTCGTGCACCCGTCCGAGCGCGGCCGGATCAAGCAGATGCTGCTGAAGATCGGTTGGCCCGCCGAGGATCTGGCGGGTTACGTCGACGGCGAGGCGCATCCGATCGAGCTGGACTACACCGGCGGCCACTGGCATCTGCGCGATTATCAGGAGATGGCCGCGGAATCGTTCTGGGCCGGTGGTTCCGGCGTGGTCGTGCTGCCGTGTGGCGCTGGCAAGACGATGGTCGGTGCGGCGGCGATGGCCATGGCGAAGGCCACAACGCTGATCCTGGTCACCAATACCGTGGCCGGACGACAGTGGCGGCGTGAACTGCTGGCGCGAACCTCGTTGACCGAGGAGGAAATCGGCGAATACTCCGGTGAGCGCAAGGAGATCCGTCCGGTCACCATTGCCACCTATCAGGTGATCACCCGCCGCACCAAGGGCGAGTACAAACACCTTGAACTCTTCGACAGCCGCGACTGGGGCCTGGTCATCTACGACGAGGTGCACCTGCTGCCCGCACCGGTTTTCCGCATGACCGCCGATCTGCAATCGCGGCGCCGGCTCGGTCTCACCGCGACCCTGGTGCGCGAGGACGGCCGCGAGGGCGATGTCTTCTCGCTGATCGGACCGAAGCGCTACGACGCCCCGTGGAAGGATATCGAGGCCCAGGGCTGGATCGCGCCGGCCGAATGTATCGAGGTCCGGGTCACCCTCACCGATGCCGAGCGAATGGCCTACGCCACCGCCGAACCGGAGGAGCGCTATAAGCTCTGCTCGACCGCGCGCACGAAAATCCCTGTGGTGGAATCGATTCTGGCCCAGCACAAGGATGCGCAGACCTTGGTCATCGGCGCATATCTCGAGCAATTGGATGAACTCGGCGCCGATCTCAACGCCCCCGTTATTCAGGGTTCGACGAAAACCAAAGAGCGCGAAGAACTTTTCGACGCCTTCCGGCGCGGTGAGATTCCGGTGCTCGTGGTGAGCAAGGTCGCGAATTTTTCCATCGATTTACCCGAAGCGTCTGTCGCGGTACAGGTTTCGGGAACCTTCGGTTCGCGCCAGGAAGAAGCGCAACGCCTCGGTCGGTTGTTGCGGCCGAAACATGATGGTGGCCAAGCCCACTTCTATTCGGTCGTCGCGCGTGACACCCTGGACGCCGAATATGCCGCGCACCGACAGCGTTTCCTCGCCGAACAGGGGTACGCCTATCGCATAACGGATGCCGATGACTTGCTGGGACCGGCCATCGGATAAGGGGTGCCCTCGCCTGCGCTCGGGCAAGCGACGGGCTTCACCCGGCAGCGTCATTTATGCGGAGGTGTCGGCTCCGATACGTATGCTAGGAATGAGACGTGCGACGCTTCGAATTCGCGGTGGACCGGCACCACGCCCATGCGGTCAACGAAGTCTTCGCCGACTTGCGTCGACTGCGCGTGATGGCGATCGCCGCCGCCGTCATCGCCGCGACCGGCACCGCATACCTGATCTGGCTGAACCATCCGTGGGCCTATCTGCTGGCCGTCGCGTTCGCGCTCGGTGCGGTGGTCGCGGTGTGGGTGGCGTTCTGGACGCCGCACCGTTCCAGCATCGATAAGCTCTACGCCGACGGTGAGCTGGTCCCCGCGGTCGTCTCGGAGACCCATCCGAGCGGGGTGGTGCTGCTCGCCCTGGTCGACGTCTCGAAACCGGAGACTCCCGAGCCGCGCTGGGCCCTGGTGATCAGGAAGGTGCGCGACCTGCCCGGACACGAGAAGCGCGCGGGCGAGCGGGTGCCATCGGTCGCGGTGCGCACCGATCGGGCGCCGCGTCAGGTCGGCGAGCGCTGGCAGTCGGTCAGCGCGATGCCGATCGCCTGGGGCACCCGGGACGGCGCGGTCATCGAGCGGGCCCGCGCGGCCATCAGCGAGGTCGAATGGCGGCTGCTCACCGATAATCTCGCGCTCGCCGACAAGGTTCGGCGCACCTCCGCCAAACGTTTGCTGCTCGACCCGCACCAGTTGCCCGGTGACCTGGGTTCCTGATCATCCGAATTCCCTTGCGCCCGCGCAATAGACTCGGTGGATGGTTCCGGCGTCAAATCTGCTGGCTTTTATCGCCGCATCGATTGTCCTCATCGTCATCCCTGGACCGGGTGTGCTCTTCACCATCGGCCGCGCGCTTGCGCTAGGCCGCCGCGCCGCCCTGGTCTCGGTACTGGGCCATGCGGTGGGCGTTTTCGTCGCGCTGCTGCTGGTCTCGGTCGGGCTCGGCACCCTGCTCTCGGCATCGGCGCTTGCTCTCACCGTGGTGAAGTTCACGGGTGCGCTGTATCTGATGTACCTCGGTATCCAGGCGATTCGCGAGCGCAAGGCGCTGCGCGAGGCACTGAACGTCAAGGTCGACCCGGCCGATTCGAGGGTGTTCCGGCAGAGCATCGTCGTCGGGCTGACCAATCCGAAGGCGATCGTCTTCTTCTCGGCGGTGCTGCCGCATTTCGCCGATCCGGCGGCGGGTTCGCTGCCATTGCAGTTCCTGATGCTCGGCACCATCTTCCTGGCTATCGCGCTGGTCTCCGATAGTGCGTGGGGCCTGCTGGCTGCATCGGCACGCGCCTGGTTCGCGCGTTCACCGCAACGGCTGGAGGCGGTCGGCGGTGCGGGTGGTGCAATGATCTTCGGTCTCGGCGCATCGGTGGCGCTCAGCGGTAGCGCCGACTGAGGCGGTTACCATCCACCCAGGTCGGGTGGGCCGGAAGGGGTGGTCATCGAATGAGGTTGTCCGGGTTGTGGTGTGCGGCGGTGGTCGGCGCGCTGGTCGCGGCTCCGGTACCCGTGCAGGCCGATCCGGTGCCCCCGAACACCGATCCGGTGGTCGGCGCGGCCGGACAGAACGACCCGTACTATCCGCTGGACGGTAACGGCGGCTACGACGCCGACCACTACGAGGTCAGCGTCGACTACGACCCGCCGAGCCACCAGCTCACCGGCTCCACTCGGATCGACGCCACCGCCACCCAGCCGCTGCGGATGTTCAACCTCGACTTCAATGGCCCCGATGTGCGCATGGTCTCGGTGAACTATCTGCCCGCCGCCTTCGACCGCAACGGCGAGCACGAACTGACCGTGACGCCACTGCTGCCGCTACTGCCGGGCCTGCCGTTCACCGTGACCGTCGACTACGCGGGCCAGGTCGCGGATACCGAGGGCGCGGGCTGGACCTATGCGCCCAATGGCGGCGCCTTCGTCGCGGGCGAGCCGCGTTCGGCGACCTCCTGGTACCCGCTCAATGACACCCCGCTGGACAAGGCCACCTTCACGCTGCACGCATCGGTGCCCGAGGAGTGGGAGGTGGTCTCCACCGGGGTGCGGACACGGAACACGGTCACCGGTGCGAAGCGCAATGTCACCTGGGAGACACACCAACCGGTGCTCGGCTACCTGACCACCGTCGCCATCGATCACTACAGCTACCTCGAGCAGCGCCGCGCCAATGGCACCCCGCTGATCAGCGCCTTCGCCCCGGATGCGGAGCGCAATCGGGAAACCGAACTGCGCCTGCCCGAAATCCTCGACTTCGCGGAGGCGCTCTACGGGCCCTATCCGTTCGACGCGGCGGGCGGCATCTACGTCGACGCGGACCTGGATTTCTCGCTAGAGACCCAGACCCGGCCCATCTACGCGCCGTGGACCGATCTGCCGACCGTGGTGCACGAAATCGCGCACCAATGGTGGGGCGATTCGGTATCGGTGCGGCAATGGTCCGATATCTGTCTCAACGAATGCTTCGCCAGCTACACCGCGGACTATTTGTGGCCGGAGCGAATGGAAGGCAAAGACGTCGACGCCGAATACCGCAAAACCATTCGGAAAAATCGTAATGAGCCGAAGTTCTGGGATATTCCTCTGGAGAACCCGGGCGCCGGAAATGAATTCACCTCCGTCTACTACCGCGGCCCGCTGTTCCTGCACGCGCTGCGCAAACAGCTGGGCGACGATATATTCTTCGCCGCCGTCCGGCAATTCAATACCGCGCACGCCTACGGCAATGCCTCGATGCCGGAATTCCGTGCCTTCATGCAGTCGAAATCCCCCACCGATCTGACCGGCTTCTTCGATGCCTGGCTGAACCGCACCACGCCGCCCTCGGACGAGTACCTCTTCCCCGGCACCCTGCGCGATTGAGAATTACTCGCCGTCGACGCGCTCGCGGGCCCGTTGCACCCAGCGCTCGGCCCGATCGAGTTGCTTCTGCGCCGAGCGCAACCCGTCCTGCGCGCCGCGCTCGGCAGTGCGGGCGAATTGCTTCTGCTGTTCGGCGTGCGCCAGTTCCGCGCGCACGGCCGCGATCCGAGATTCGCTCTCGGCCAACCGGTTCGCCGCCTGCTCGGCCTCGTCCTGTGCCGTTTCCATTGCGGTGCGGGCGGATTCGAGGGCTGTCAGCGCATCGTCGAGGTCCTGGCGCGCGTCGTCCCGCGCCGGTTTTGCCGCGGATTCCGTTGTGTCCGTTGCATCGACGGCCCGCAGCGCGGCCCCGCTCGGTCCGAAGCCTTCGTAACTCGCCGCGGTCGCCAATGTTCCGGTGCGCACCTGCTCGGCCACCTTGTCATCGGCCAGCGCCGCCGTCAGCGTCTGTCCCACCTCGCGCAATACCCCCTCGCCGACCGAATGTCCGCGGTCGGCGGCCAGCGCACCGGCGCGTCTGGCAAGCGCATTGACCACCTGCTGCCGCTGTACGGTCAGCGCGCGCAACTGATCGCCGGACAGTTCGCGCTGTGCCGCGCGCAAGGCCGTGCCCAGCCGCAGCAGTGCCTCGACATCGTCGGGTGCGGCGCGGGCCAGCAGATTCACCGTCCACGCGACTACCGTCGGTTTGCGCAATTTGCCGATGGCGGCGGCGAGTTCCTTATCGCCCGCATCCTTGGCCTCGGCGACGCGTGCCGCCCTGGCGGCGATGAACTCCCCAGGGGCGAGTGCATACAGGTCGACGGCGACCTCCTCGAGCCTCATACTTTTCAAGCGTAACGATCGGGTCGCCCGAAGCGACAGAGTGCACGTACTGGACAAACGTCCATATGTTCGAAATGCGAAAGGCATTGCCAGTGAGCTATTTAGGAATCGTGGTCCTCGCCAATCTGATCCCGAAATTCCTCAGCCTCGGGTTGTCGGGGCTGACCGGACTGCACGGGTTGTACTGAGCCGCGTCCCGGGTTGGTCGGTCGTCCGAACTGCTGATGCGGTTCGGACGACCGTGACGGTATCCTCACCGCGTTCACGACTACCGTGAACGCGTTCGGTGAGAGAGGGTTTCACGTTGAAGTTCCCAGGAACGAGGCTGCTGGCACGTCTTGTGCTCGCCCTCCTGGCGGTGGGTGCATTGGTGGCCGCGGTGACCGGTTGTTCGGCGCTCGACGATGCAAGTAAGTCCGACACCGCCAAGGCGAAGGTCGGTGACTGCATCAATGTCACCGACAGTTCGTCGACGGCCACCAAATCCGAGCCGGTCGACTGCTCCTCGGCCAAGGCGGTCTACAAGGTATTCCAGACCGCGGACAAGAAGCTCGACTGCGCTGCCGAATACACCACATACACCGAGGACCTGGTGAGCGGTAGCAAGGCCTACATGTGCCTGGCGCCGAACTTCAAGCAGGGCAGCTGCTATGCCGATGTCGGCACCAACCCGTACAAGTACGTGGACTGCTCCGCATCGGAGGCCACCTTCAAGGTGGTCAAGCGCATCGACGGCCAGGCCGACGAACTGCTGTGCGGTGCCGATGCGACCAGCTTCGTGACCGTCCCGGATCCGAAGGTCACCTTCTGCCTCGGCGCAGCCAAGGGCTGATTATTCGAGCAGCGCGACCGACGCGATCCGGTGCAATGTGAAATGCCGGATCGCGCCGGTCACCGGGTCCAGTGCGTCGAGCTGGCCGTTGCCGACCTTCAGCGGTTCGACCACGCGCTGCGACGCGACGCCCTGGGCGTCGACATAACCGATATTGACCGACCGCCGCACCCGCGCCGCCAGTTGCAGCAGCGCCAGGGTTGCGGCGGTACTGGTTCGGGTGCCATCGGTGCGTACCGCCTCGCCCTTGCGCGCGCTGGCGGCCCGCTCGCCCGCGCGCAGTTCCGTGACGAGCAGTGCCAACTGCTCGCTGCTCGGCGGCGTCGGGCGATACGGCTGCCTGGCATGCGGGCGGACGGCGATTCGGGCGCCGCGCGGGCGCAGATCCACAATGGTGCCCGCCGAATCCTCACCGGCCGGGGCGAATCCGGCCGCGCGCAGCCGTTCGAGCAGTTCGCCGAGCGGGGCCTGCGCAATGGCAACGGTGGGTGCGATGCCCCGCAGCGCCAGTTCACTCGCCACCGGCGAGGCCAGCACCTGAGCCAGCAGCGCTGGATCGTCGCTGCGCACGAACGCCTGCGCCATTCCGGCCCGTAGCTGGCCGTGCCTGCGGGCCACGTCATCGATCAGATAGGTCAGCGACTGGGGGATCGGTGTGCGGGAGTGGGTGGTGAACAGGGTATGCAGTTCGGCCGCCGTCATCCCGGCATCCAGCGCGCGCCGCACCGAGGTATCGCTGATCCGGTAAACCGTTGCCGCACCTGCGGATTCGACATCGGCGACGAGGGCGACCCGACTCTGCAATTCGGGGGTCAGCGGTCCGGGCGCGATAACCGTCAGATCCGCCTGGACCAGCACATGATCGACCGGTTCCGGCAGGGCCGATTCCATCGCGGCTTCGGCATCGGATGCGCTGGTCGGCACACCGTGCAGCAGCGCCCTGGCCGGTGAGCCGAGTGCGCCGCGCCCGATGAATCCCAGCGTCGCGGCCTCTTGCAGCGTGTGCTCGACCGCCTCGGAGCGAAAGTGCCTGCGCCACCGCGGTTGTCGCCAGGACAGAATCCGGCCGATATCGGCGGAATGCAGTGCCGCGCCGGTCGGATATTCGGCGAGCAGATTCAGCATGGTGCGCCGGTCGCGCGGTGCGTGCGGGGTGCGCAGTTCGATCGACAGTGCAGCGATCGGTTTGTCGTTGGCATCGCGCATACCGATCATCCACGGCATGCGGTCCAGGTCGAGCCAGGCCAGTGCCAGCGCCACCCAGCGGCGTGCGGGCGGAGCGTCGCGCCAGCCGTCCGCGGCCGGGGTCGGTGCCCAGAAGTCGTCGGTGGAGTCGAATTCCGGTGGCGGGTCCGGCATCCCCTTCTCGACGAGTTTGGCCGCCGCGAGCAGTTCGACGAGCAGTCCGGCGCGCGGCTCGTCGATTCCGGTCTGTTTGGCGATGCGGCGCAATTCCCGCACCCCGAGCCCACCGGCCCGCAAGGCGGGTGCGGGCGCTTGGCCGAGGGCGTCCAGAATGTCGGCGCAGTGCCGGAGCAGTTCGCCCACTTCGCCCGCCGCGACCGCGTTCACCTCGGCGGGGGTGTGTTTCGTCAGTGTCGGATCCGGCGGTTTCAGCGCGTGTGGATGGGTCACCGGCTCCCGGCGCAGCACCTGACCGACGGTGACCGGGAGTTCGACCGTCTCATCGTCGATCCAGTGCAGCAGTCGGCGGGCGAGCAGCTGCTGGATCGGGCGGTCGGCGGGCGTGCCCGGTGCGGCGTCCCTGCTGCGTCCGCGCGGGCCGGTGGCGGCCAGTTTGTCCAGCAGTGCGTGTTCGGCGGGGGAGACCGCCGCGAGGGCGGCCACCACCTCGGGCTCGGTCAGGGCGTCCGGAATCTCGGTGGCGGCGCCGATCGGCCATGGCAGCGCCTCGGCAGCGGTCGGGATCAGATGCAGATCGTCACCGTCGTTCCACATCAGCGCGCGATCGGATAAGCGGGTCAGTGCGGCATCGATCGCCGCGACCCGAACGCGATCTTTCAACTGCGAGCGCAGCGCCTTGCGGCTCATCGGCGTCCCACCCGACCCCGTCGACCGGTGCACCGCAAGGGTTTCCACGATCGCGAACTCCAGCGTGTCGAGATCGTCGGTGGCGCGCAGCACCGACGCGCGCTGCTCGGCGCGTGCCGCGAGCACGGCCATCGAGGAGGGCAGTGGTACGGCCAGATCGGGCCGGAGTTCGAGCAGGGCCACCAGCTGCGCATCGCTACGGGCCGCGAGCCAGCCCGCCAGTGATTCGGTCGCGGGCTCCCCCGCCTCCCCGGGCCTTGTGCCGGTCGTGAGTGCCGCGTGACCTACGTCGCGGGCTTGCGGTCGTGTGCCTGGCACGGCTTTGGGGTTCCCCGACGAGTTACCCATGTGCTCTCGAGATCAGTTGTCGCGTCACAGTCCGAATGTTGCCGATTTTGTCAGCCTAGTGGATGTGGACTACCCGCCGCCGGGCGACAGCGGAGGGCAGAGTGCTCGCGGGTCGCTCGCGTGCCACAATGTGGTCGTGGTGAACAAATCGAAGAAACCCTACGTCGACAATGGCTGGCCCTCGCTGGAGGACGGTGGCCACGCGGTCACCGAACTGTCATCGACTCGTTCCGGTGGGCTTTCGCCGTTCGGCGAGGACACCGAGTTTCCGGTCCCGGCCGATCAGCTGCCGTACATGCACCCGAACACGGTGATCAACCGCTGAGAACCCAGACGGAAAACCCGCGGATACGACGAAGGTCCCCGCATCACCATTGATGCGGCCACATCCCCGCCGCGTCCGCCATTGCCGCCATCGGGACCGCCGAGCGGCATGAACTTCTCCCGGCGCACGGAGGCGCAGCCA